>NZ_CVLB01000002.1:300000-499175 GCF_001049755.1 Brachyspira suanatina
CTATAAGTTCAATAGCTGCTGCTTTACTCATATTTGGTGCTGTAAGTACAATATACAACAATAATAATATTCCAGGCAATTCAAATGATGCTGCTAAATTAATGGTTGCTGATTTGAATGATTCTATAATAAGAACTAGCATAGATGATTATAATACTGAAGAGGATTATGCTCCTTTATCAAGCTATTTTAGTTATGGGGATCTTGACCCTGAAGCAGCAGAAGCATCATCAGATGAAAATTATAATAATGCCGAGATATCTATAATGTCTGCATATATTTATTATATGGGTAAATAACGCATGCTAAATAGATAAAAAATATAAATTAATTTGAAATTCACAATTATACAATATGATTAAAAATAACTAAGCATGCGTTTAACAAAGCTATAAATCTAATCCCAGCTTGGGCGGGCATTGCTTTTTCTTATAAAAATAAAAAAACAATGACTATTATATTTATAATGTCTACAATAAACTTAAAGGGTGGGGAATTAGAATAAAGCCCAAATTTAAAATCACATTTTAGAAAGTTTTTTCACAGTAGCAGGAAGTAATTTATGTTCTTCTACTAATACACGTTTTTGTAAAATTTCTGCAGTATCATCTTCTTTTACTTCAACTTTAGTCTGCATTATAATGTCTCCGCCGTCTATAGTATCAGTAACATAATGAACAGTACAGCCTGATTCTTTTTCCTTGTTTACAATTACAGCCTCATGAACATGAATACCATACATTCCCTTTCCACCATATTTAGGAAGAAGAGATGGATGAATATTAATAATTTTTCCTTCCCATTTTCTTATAAAGGCACTGTCTACTATTGATAAAAATCCTGCCAATACAACCAAATCTATATTAGAAATCTCTTCATCTATTTTTTTGAATAAATCTTTTTTATATACTTTTCTATCTAATAATACGGCCTTTATTCCAGCATTTTCAGCAATATTAAGTCCGCCGCAATCCCTATCTGCAATAACTATATCTATTTTATAATAATCATTATCTTGTGAATCTATCAAAGATTTTAAATTACTTCCGCCTCCGGAAATTAAAACGGCTACTCTAAGCATATATCACTCTTATCCTCATTATCATTTTTAGCAATATACCCTATTTCATAAGCGGATTCATTTTTCTCTTTCAAATCATTTATGATACTATCTTTATCCTCTTTAGAAGCTATTATTACAAATCCGATACCCATATTGAAAGTATTATACATTTCTTCTTCTTTTATATTACCAAGATACTGAATATAATTAAATATATTAGGGGTAACAAAACTATCCTTTTTAATTACAGCCTTATATCCTTTAGCAACAGAACGAGGAACATTTTCTATTAAACCGCCTCCTGTGATATGAGCCATACCTTTAATATTATATTTTTCTAATAAAGGAAGTACTTTTTTTACATATATTTTAGTAGGTGTTAAAAGAGTTTCTCCTATTTTTTCACCCTCATATACAGCATTATAATCCCTCACAAGTTTTCTTATAAGTGAATATCCATTACTGTGAAAACCAGATGAAGCAATACCTATAATAGCATCTCCTTCACTAACTTTAGAGCCGTCAATAATTTTATCCTTCTCTACAACTCCCACACAAAAACCAGCTATATCATAATCTCCATCTTTATAAAAACCAGGCATTTCGGCAGTTTCTCCGCCTATTAAAGCAGCACCAGCCTCATAACATCCGTCAGCAATACCTTTAACTATTAAAGCAGCAGTCTCTCCATTTAATCTTCCGCATGCAAGATAATCCAAAAAGAAAATAGGCTTAGCACCATGACAAAGCACATCATTAACACACATAGCAACAGCATCTATTCCGACAGTATCATACTTCTTCATAGAAAATGCTATTTCTAACTTTGTACCTACTCCGTCAGTTCCGGATACAAGTACTGGATTATTATACTTACCAAGCTCATACAAAGCACCGAAACTTCCTATATTATTAAGTACATTTGTATGCATAGTTTTAGCCACAACTTCTTTCATCAGAGATACAGCTTTATAACCTTCTTCTCTGCTGACTCCGCTGTCTTTATAAGAAATGCCCATAAATAATTCCCTTATTTGATAAATTAAAAATTAGAAAAAATATTTATTAAGTATACCAATATTTTATTATATTTACAAGAATTTTTTTTTATTTGTAAGAATCAATATAACAATATATACAACTTATCTTACTAAAGTAATAAAAAAGGCAATACATTCAAGATGCACTGCCTATAATTTTTCATCAATGAATTTAATATTTATAAATCCTGAGCTATTTCTTCAATCTTGAATATCTCAAGAACATCACCTTTTTTAATATCATTAAAGTTCTCTATAGAAGCACCGCATTCATAACCGCTAGCTACTTCTTTAACATCGTCCTTAATTCTTCTTAAACTAGAAATCTTGCTTGTATAAATAAGAACATTATCTCTCATTACTCTTACACCAGCATTTCTTTCTATTTTACCATTAGTTACATAACAGCCGGCAATAGTACCAACTTTAGGTACATGGAATACATCTCTAACCTCAACAGTACCAATATCAACTTCTTTTTTGAGTCTTTCAAGAGAACCTTTCATAGCATTTTGAATAGCCTCTATTGCCTCATAAATGATATCATATCTTTCTATAGGTATTCCAAGTTTTTCAGCTAATTCTCTAGCCTTTCCGGAAGGACGAACTCTATAAGCTATAATAATAGCATTGGAAGCATGAGCCAAGTTTACATCGCTTTCAGTAACCGCACCTGATGCACTATATATTGAAACAAATCTTATTTTATCACTTTGTATTTTATTTAAAGCATCTCTCAAAGCCTCCGCACTACCCTGAACATCGGCTTTAATGATTACTTTGAACTCTTTCATAGATTCAGAAGCTATTTTCTCATAAAGGTTTTCTAATGTAACTTTAACATTAGCCTTTAAAGCTTCCTGCTGTTTTAATTGAACTCTCTTATCAGCTATAGCCTTAGCTTCTTTTTCATCAAGCATAACATTGAATGATTCTCCAGCTTCAGGAGTCTTTTCAAAACCTAAAACTTCAACAGGAGTAGAAGGTAAAGCCTTTGTAACTCTCTGTCCTAAATCATTAACCATAGCACGTACTTTACCAACCGAAAGCCCACATACAAAATAATCGCCTATTTTCAAAGTACCATTTTGTACAAGAACAGTACCTACAGGACCTCTGCCCGGATCAAGTGAAGCCTCTAATACTATACCTATTGCTTCTCTATTAGGATTAGCCTTTAATTCAAGCATTTCAGCTTGTAATATAATAGCTTCTAATAAATCGTTAATACCTTGTTTAGTTAAGGCACTCACACCTATATATTGAGTATCCCCGCCCCATTCTTCTGGAGTAAGTCCGTACTCTGATAATGCTGCTTTTACCTTATCCATACTGGCATTAGGCAAATCCATTTTATTAACAGCAACTATTATAGGAACATTAGCCTCTTTAGCATGATTTAATGCTTCAACTGTTTGAGGCATTACACCATCATCTGAAGCAACAACAAGTATTACTATATCAGTACTTTTAGCTCCTCTTGCTCTCATCATAGTAAATGCAGCGTGTCCTGGAGTATCAATAAAAGCTATTTCTCCGCTAGGTATTTTTACTTTGTAAGCACCGATATTTTGAGTGATTCCGCCGCTTTCTTTTGATGTAATATTACTATGTCTTATAGCGTCAAGAAGAGAAGTTTTACCATGGTCAACGTGTCCCATTATTGTTACAACAGGAGGACGAGGTTTTAAATCTTCTTCTCTGTCTTCTTTTACTTCAATAGTTGCCTCTTCCTGTAAAGATATAACATTAACCTTACATCCGAAATCATCGGCAATAATTGTAGCGGTATCAGAATCGATTATATCATTAACTCTAGCCATAGTACCCATACCCATAAGTTTGGATATTATGTCAGAAGCTCTTAAATTCATCTTTTTAGCTAAGTCACCAACAGTAATAGTTTCCATTATGCTAATTTCTTTTTCAACACTTGCAAGTCTTTGTTCCTGCTGACGTTTTTTAGCCTGAAGTTTATTAAATATTTTATTTTCCTGTCTTTGTGCTGCTTCTGCTTTAGAATCTTTTTGAGATGATTTTTTATCGTATTCTTTATCTTTCTTCTCGTAGTCTCTTTTCTTATTATCTTTTTTATTGTCTTTCTTGAAAGAAGATACATCTTCAACAGGAGCTTCCATAGGAGAAGAATCTTTATATGATTTATTTTCTTTAAAATCTCTATTTTCTCTATTATGAGAATAATTTTTATTCTTAGATTCTTTATTGTTATCTCTAGTATCTCTATTTTCTTTTGCTATATTATTTTTTTCAGGAGTATTATTGTTATTATTATCCTGTTTTTGAGCATCAGGCTTATCTGATTTATTATGTATTATTATTTTCTTTTTTACTATAACTTTTTTTACTTTCTTAACAGCTGCTGCAGCTTGATTATCATCATTATTATTATTATTATTAGATGCATTATTTTTCTTAATAATAACTTTTGGTTTATTATCAGCTGCAGAGCTTTCCTGATTTAAATTTTTTTCATTATTCTCATTTTTTTGAGACATTCTTTTCCTTTCCCATTAATATTAAATTTTAATTATTTGTTCTTGGTAATAAATTATCACCTTGTTGAGGTAAAGCTGCTGGGTTATTTGTACCTTGCGGTATAGCTGTAGCATTAGTATCTCCTATTTGAGGAGGAAGTATGCTTGCCTCACCTAATACAGTAGTATTTCTTTCTATTACTGCTTTATCTTTTAAATCTTGTATATCTCTTTGTACTAATTGTTCAGCATAAGCATTTTTATATAACTGAGCAATATAAGGAGCTGTTTCTGTATTATAAGCTGTAATTCCATACATTTGAGTCAATTGCTGTTTAGCTTGTTCAAAGAATGCCTGAGCCTGTTCTGGAGTAGGATCTGGTATATTTTTAGCAGCATCTGCCATAAGTTTTGTAACATAATACTGGAATTTTATATTTCTTATTGAAAGATTAATAAAATCTTTAGCTTCTTGTGTTTCGAAGAATTTTTCTTCTTCTGCTTTATTTATTAATAAAATAGAATTTATCAACTGATCTGCATAGATTTGTTTAGTAGTAGCATCATTAGCATACATAGCTATTTGTTCTGGTGTAGCACCTTGAAGTATTAAAGAAGCTTCTAAATCTTTACTAAAATTAGTTTGATTAATAGTAAAATCATCTACTTTTAATACCCATTCACCTTCTCCGCCTTTCAAATAAGCTAGAGAATCTGATGAAGTTGTTGATCCACTTCCGCTTCCTTGAGTCTGTGAGCAAGCTATTATAGAAAATGAAGATATTATCAATATTAATTTTTTCAGGTTTTTCAAACTCATAAATACTCCTTAAAATAAAAAAACAATTTAATAATAGTATAGTGTATCATATATAAATATTTCTGCAAGTATAAAACATATAAAATTTACATATATAAACTTGACAAAAATAATTAATTCCTAAATAAATAAAGAAATATTATTTTTTTCCTGAATACATATTAATTACTAAATTAGGAAGTTCTTTTTCTAATATTCCATACCAAATAGATTTTCTTCTTTTTAGTGTTTTACTGCTCATAGCAATATTCATTAATTTATTATAGGTTTCATTAGCCTTCTGAACATTCTGAAATATTGGTATATGATTAGCAGGGAAAATCTCTGATATATTAGCTTCTATATCTTTCTTAATAACAACATCATATATAGGCAAAACTTTTTCATATCCGGCACAAATACTTTCTGCATATTCTAAAACCATTTTATCAAAATCCGGAATAGTTTTTAGCAACTTAATAATCAAAGCAAAAGTATCTATAGCCTCTTTATAATTTTCTTTAACTACATAAGCTCCGTTTGCCTTATCGCATAAATCACATATAGTTGAATTTGTATAGCTTGATATATATTCATTTACATGCTCATCTATTTGGAAAGGAGGCATTGATTTAGCAACTTTTGATATCAAATCTAAAATTGCTGTAAACATTCTCTGCTTCCATAAATTACCTTTAACACTTTTAACAAGCTCTTCCATCTCTGTGAAGAAATGCTCTTTATATTTTTCATCCGGATTGAATATCGCTTCTACTATCGGTATTTCAGTACCTTTAAATGATATCATACCATTATCATAAAAAGATATTATATCCTTTTCAAATATTTCACTTTTAACTTTACTGTTTTCTTTCAAAAAGTTAAACTGTAAATTTTTAGTTACTATCACTTTATTTTCTTTAGGGGCCAAAGTATTTGCTCTTGCCTGCATTCTAGCCGCATTATTAATTAAAAATCCTGATAAATCTCCGTCTTCAGTAATAATCAAAGAACTATTGGTATTACCTCCGGATATTCCAGCACTGATTTTAAACTCAGGCAAACCGCTTGTATCTACACTTGGGTATTCATTCAATAATCTTTTCTTGCTTAACACACCTATTATAGCAATGGTAGCACTCAAAGCATCTGTTGCTGTAGGGCATACCATAATTATTTCATCACCCTGTTTTCTATGTGATATAACATTATAAAATCTTGTTACTTCGCTTACTTTATTTTGCATTAAATCATCTAAGGCATGCATTTTGGAAAGATTATTTTTATTTTCTTCGCAGAACTTTGTATAACCATGTATATCAAGCATTGCTATATAAATATCAGCTATTGAAAGGCTTAATTTTAAATCTCCAGCAAAATTATATTTTTGATTTTCAGTAACGAATTGGGACCATAATTTCGGGTAGAGTTCTTTATCTAAATTATTAAAAAAACCCCAATTAATTTTTCGTATGAGATCAAATAAACCTTTTAATATTTTCTTATGGTCATGTACTTTTTCAAAATTAACATTTTTAGCATAAGTAAAAATTTCTGAAAATGTTTTTATTTCTCCTGATACTATTTTTTCACTTAAATGAGTGTATAATTCATATTTGGAAGTGGATTGGTTAAATTCTTCTATTTTGTTCACTTTCTTCCCTTACCTTAATTTGATCTAAATAGCCATGTTATTACTTTAACTTATAAACAAAAAAAATCAATAGATATTATAAAACATATTGAAAAAAATATAATCTATACTAGAATAAAATAAAAATAAATTGATAAAATTTAGTGTGGAATTATGTATCAAAAAAAAATAAATGATGATTTTAATATAATTATAGCTCTATATCGTCCTGAAATACCTGCTAATACAGGAAATATTGGAAGATTATGTGTTGGACTTAATATACCTTTACATATAGTTTCCAAGCCTTCTTTCATAATAAGTTCTAAAGAAGTAAAACGTGCTGGACTTGATTATTGGGAACATTTGCAATTAGTAAAGCATGAAAATGAAAATACTTTTTTAGAATACTGCAATAATAACAATAAAAGAATAGTGCCTATTACGAAATTTGGAAAACATAGATATGATGAGTTTCTATATTCTAATAATGATATACTTTTATTTGGCAGAGAATCAACTGGGCTTAGAGAATCATTATGGGAAAATGATTTAGAGAATTCTGTATATATACCTATGAGTGATAATATACGTTCTATAAATGTATCGAACACTGCAGCTATAGTTGCTTATGAAGCATACAGACATATTGTTCTAATTAATAATTAAATTATTTATTATAAAATTATTAACTATAAATAACACAGTTAGAAAATTTTATATAAATATTATTATATTTATTAATTAATAAAAATTTATTTTGCATTCGGTAATAATATTTTTAAATTCTAAATAAATTTTGGGTGGGTTTTATAATTGTAGTGTTAACCTGTAAAAAAATTATTGATACTAAAATATTTAATAAACATAATTTTTACTGCTGAAACCTTTAAGTCAGTTGTGATTCTCAATTTATCAGTATCTAAAATATTATAATGTATTATTGCAGGAGTATTATTAGTAGTATTTTTTCTGTCTATCGGATCATTTAATACCGACTTTCTCAAATAGCTTTTTGTATATCCTAAAGCAACACCTTTATTAATAGCATCTGTTAAATTAACGCCGGTAAAATGCACATCCATTCCTATTATCCATATATATAATAGCCATACCAGTATCCTAACATATAGTCTTCAATTATTTAGAAGCTAAATCAGCATTTTCTATCAAAACATCAAGAATATTTTGCAATTTTATTTTCTTCATTATTATTTTTAATTTTAATAATAGATTTTTTAATATAATCATTCAAATAAATACTAGAATTTGTACGTAATTAAGCACAGTTTCTGTTATAAGATTAACATCTATCTCACGCATAAAAATCCTTTTATAAATAAAAACATTAAATTTAAATAAAAAAATAAAAGCCCACTAATATTTCTATTAATGGGCTTTATATCTACATTTGTAATAAGTCGCTTAAATCAAATTATCCAATAATTCTCATTATAGATTGGTTTTTCATATTAGCGTTAGCTAACATAGCAGCACCTGTTTGTTGTAAGATTTGTTCACGAGTATAAGCAACCATAGCAGAAGCCATATCAGCATCACGTATAACACTTTCAGAAGCGATAGTATTTTCAGTAGCGATCATTAAGCTTTTTACCATAGATTCCATTCTATTTTGAACAGCACCTAATTCAGCTCTTTGAGCTACAACCATTTGAATACCTTCATCAATTCTTCCTAAAGCTTGGTTAGCAGTTTCAACAGAAGAAATAGAAATAGGAGTATCTCCTCCAACTTGTAAGTTAGCAGCAGTCATAGAACCTATATTAACAGATACTCTTTGATCCATATTAGCGCCTATGTGGAAAGTCATAGGAGTTTGACCATCAGCAGCAAAACGTCCTGTTAACATGTTCATTTTGTTGAATTCAGCTTGAGAAGCGATTCTGTCAACTTCAGCTACTAATTGATTAACTTCTACTTGGATTAAAGCTCTGTCGCTGTCAGAATATATACCGTTAGCAGATTGAATAGCTAACTCTCTCATTCTTTGCATAATGTTAGTAGTTTCATTTAAATAACCTTCAGTTGTTTGAATGAAAGATATACCGTTTTGAGCGTTTCTAGTAGCTTGTTGTAAACCACGATATTGAGAACGCATTTTTTCAGATACTGCTAATCCAGAAGCATCATCTCCAGCAGTGTTAATTCTCATACCGCTAGAAAGCTGTGCTATAGTTTTAGTCATTGAACTTCCTGTTAAGTTCAATTGTCTGTTTGCATTTAATGCAGAAATATTATTGTTGATAATCATAACTACCCTCCATGAATAGTGCTTAAAATATTTTGTAATTTTATTTTCTAAAGCTATCTATATTATGCATTTTATATCTGTTTAGTCATCCCCTACAAAACAGTAACATAATATTAACTTCACGTACCCCATATTATAATATCTTTTAAAAAAAAGTAAAGACTAAATTTTTATAAAAAAATTCCGATAGAACTTTTTACTGTATTATCATACATTAAAACAGGCTATTTTATTGACTTTTTGTTATTATTAAATTAAAATTAATGAACATAATATAAATAAAAATACTTGGTTGCAAAAAAATATGAAATATATCACAATGCTTTTTATAGTAATGACTATATTATTATCTTCATGCAGTAATGCTAAAGCAAATACAGCTCAAAAAGAAAACAATCAAAAAATTAATGAAAATTTTTATTTCAATGCTGATAATGCATATAATTATATAAAGAAACAAACAGATTTAGGTCCACGCAATTACGGCAGTGAAGCTCATAAAAAAGTAAGAGAGTTTTTCAAACAAGAAATTTCTAATCTTGGATATGAAGTTCATAGTCATAATTTTGAAGCTCCTTACATAAAAGGAAGAAAAGGAGAAAATATATATGCATTTCTTAAAGGCAAAACTGATGATTATATAATTATTACTAGTCATTTCGACAGCCGTTCTGTTGCTGAAAAAGACCCTGTACAATTTAATAGAGATAAACCTATAAGCGGTGCTAATGACGGAGCAAGCAGCAGTGGAGTTTTACTTGAACTTATGAAGGCTTTAAAAAATTATAATGATTTGCCTTATAGTGTATGCTTTGTACTATTTGATTTGGAAGATGATGGAAATCTATTTGATGTGGAAGGTGATTCTTTAATAGAAACCGATTGGATACAGGGAAGCATTGCTTTTTTGAATGAAATTATATTAAGAGATAAAGTAATAAATAAACAAAAAATAAAATTTGGTATACTTCTTGATATGGTTGGAAGTAAGAATGCAAAATTCAGATATGAAAGTTTTGCTCATACATATTATTCTGCAATATACGATAAAGTTTGGAATTATGCTGATAACTTGGGATACAAAGAATATTTTATTGAAGGACATTATGGTACTATAGTAGATGATCATACTCCGTTTTTAATTGAGAGAATACCTTTCATCGATGTTATAGATATGGGATATCCATTTCATCATACATCACAGGATACTATCGATAAATTAGATAAAAAGACTTTAGAAGCAGTAGGAAAGACAATCGAATATACGATAAAGAACGCTAATAAAGTTTATTAATTTTCAGTCATAAACGAGCAGCTGATAACTTATGAATAAAAATAAAATTGTAATCTATTATAAAATAATTATATAACATACAAAATTTAATTTTACATTAAAACTATTAACATTGTTATAGAAAAATGTTATAATTATTGCAATTAATTCATATATTTACAAATGAAAAATACTAAAAAATAGGAGGTTTTTAATGTTTGGATATTTTGAATATTATTTCGGATATATATGGATACTAATTCCGGGAATACTTCTCGGTTTCTGGGCACAGATGAAAGTAAAAAGTACTTATGCTAAATATAGCAGAATGGAAAATAAAAGAGGTATTACAGGAGCACAAACTGCAAGATATATTTTAGAAGGATATGGAATAGATATACCTGTTGAAAGAATAGGCGGTACATTAACAGATCATTACGATCCTTCTGCAAGAGTATTAAGGCTTTCTTATGGAGTTTATGATGGTACAGATGTTGCTGCTTTGGGGGTTGCTGCTCATGAGGTAGGACATGCCATACAGCATAACAGAGGATATGCTCCGCTTTCTATAAGAAACGGTTTTTATCCTTTATGTGCTATAGGTGATCAATTCGGACCTTTCTTAGTATTATTGGGTATTATGATAGGAGGTGCCGGAAGTTTTTCATATTATATTATGATGGCTGGTATTATACTTTTTGCATTTGCTGTATTCTTCTCTTTAGTTACTTTACCCGTAGAATTTGATGCGTCTAACAGAGCTATAAAGATATTGGATAAAGGCGGATTTTTAGACAGTGAAGAACTTGACGGAGCTAAAAAAGTTTTATCTGCTGCCGCTTTAACTTATGTTGCTGCTGCTGTTACTGCTATACTTACACTTTTAAGACTTTTAATGTTAGCACAAAGAAGAAGAGATTAAAATTTTTAAATTAAAAAATATAAATAAAATGGTAGGTATTTACTATTAACAAATAAATACCTACCATTTTTTATTTTATCATATAAATTTTTCTTTATAATTAAAATTCAGGTAAATACCAAGTTATTCCTGTAGTAGAAGCAAAACTAACAGGTACACCTGTAGAATCTGAATCACTATTATTAACATCCATTTCAAAATACCATTCTAAATCTTTTACCGGTGTTATATAAAGCTCTGCATAAGCACCCCAAGATAAATAATGATTAACTTTAAAATCATAATTAACTTTTTCATCTGGATCTTCATATTGTATTTTTCCTAAATATCTAGCCTTATAACCTAAAGAAGGCTCAACATAAAGTGATACTATATCACTATTAGCGGTTACTCCCAATACTGCCTGCACTGTTACATCATAAGGATTCTTATCCCATTTAGCATTGATATTTGCTGGTGCTGAAACAGGACGATCTGGATAATAACCTTCTATTGGTTCAAACATACCATCTAATGATCTTACCATAGTATTAAATCCATGCAAAGCTGTATTATATGCTATTTTAATAAAAGGATTGATAGTTACATTTCCAACAGCAGTATTCAAAAAATAGAATCTTGTTTCAAAACCAAATGATCTTGCAAAAAATTCTTCCTCATAATTTTTAATAGTATGTGGAGCATTTTTGTATCCTAATTGTCCATATTTTACATATAATCTTATTTCATTAAAAGCATCTATACCTGTATAATATCTTATTTGCGTATCAGTGCTTATACCTAAATAATCATATGAATAAGAGATATTACCTTGTTTATCAACTTTTTGAACATTACCATTATATACTAATATTTGTACAGGAATAACTATCCTCAAATTATCATTTAAAGCATTAATCATAAGTACTGGAGTATGAGAACCAAAATTATCACTAATAGGAAGCGGTGTAGTATAATTATAACCTAAACCTATACTAAAAGCCTCGGAAGTATATCCTATACCGCCGGAAATGGTTGCTCCAAAATAAGTACCAACATTATTATTCAACAAAATATATCCTAATTGAGTTGGTAAACTTTGAGTTCTAAAACCGAAAGTACCTTTAATTGTACTATTACCTAAAACAAATCCTAATTGATCCATTCTAGCTCTAAACTGATTGCCGTCTGTAAGAAAATCAATCCAATCGTCCTGATCTCCATACATACCAAATATTGAACAATATGACATACTTAGTAATGCCATCATAATTAGAAAAAACTTTTTCATTGTACACACCTAAATTTAAGTTTATATTGTTATTATACTAAAAAATATAAAAATGTAAAATTACCGAAGAAGTCATTTAATAAAATTGGAAGTATTGATTATAAAAAACAAATGCCTCCCATTTTTTATTTTGTCATATAAATTTGCTTTAGAATTAAAATTCTGGCAAATACCAAGTTATTCCTGTAGTAGAAGCAAAACTAATAGGTATACCTGTAGAATCTGAATCACTGTTATTAACATCCATTTCAAAATACCATTCCAAATCTTTTACAGGTGTTATATAAAGCTCTGCATAAGCACCCCAAGATAAATAATGATTAACTTTAAAATCAAAATTAACTTTTCCATCTTGATCTTCATATGTCAATTTTCCTAAATATTTAGCCCTATAACCTAAAGAAGGCTCAACATAAAGTGATACTATATCACTATTAGCTGTTACTCCCAATACTGCCTGCACAGTTACATCATAAGGATTCTTATCCCATTTAGCATTAATATTTCCTGCTGCTGTAGCGGTACGATCTGAACTATAACCTTCTATTTCTTCAATAACACTATCTAATGATCTTACCATAGTACTAAATCCATGCAAAGCTGTATTATATGCTACTTTAATAAAAGGATTAATAGTTACATTTCCAACAGCAGTATTCAAAAAATAGAATCTTGTTTCGAAACCAAATGATCTTGCAAAAAATTCTTCATCATAACTTTTATCCGTATATGAACCGCCTTTATATCCTAATTGTCCATATTTTATATATAATCTTATTTCATTAAAAGCATCTATACCTGTATAATATCTTATTTGAGTATCAGTACTTATACCTAAAAAATTATATAAATAATTAATATTATCCGTCATATTCATATTGCCATAATGTACTAATATTTGTATAGGAATAACTATCCTCAAATTATCATTTAAAGCATTAATCATAAGTACTGGAGTATGAGAACCAAAGTTATAACTAATAGGAAATGGGGTAGTATAATTATAACCTAAACCTATACTAAAAGCCTCAGAAGTATATCCTATACCGCCGGAAATAGTTGCTCCAAAATAAGTACCAACATTATTATTCAACAAAATATATCCTAATTGAGTTAATGAACTCTGAGTTCTAAAACCGAAAGTACCTTTAATTGTACTATTACCTAAAACAAATCCTAATTGATCCATTCTAGCTCTAAACTGATTGCCGTCTGTAAGAAAATCAATCCAATCGTCCTGATCTCCATACATACCAAATATTGAACAATATGACATACTTAGTAATGCTGTCATAATTAGAAAAATTTTTTTCATTGTATACACCTAAATTTAAGTTTATATTTTTATTATACTAAAAAATATATAAATGTAAAATTACTGAAGAAGTCATTTAATAAAATTGGAAGTATTGATTATAAAAAATAAATACTTCCAATTTTTATTTTATCATATAAAATTTTCTTTATAATTAAAATTCTGGCAAATACCAAGTTATTCCTGTAGTAGAAGCAAAACTAACAGGTATTCCTGTAGAATCTGAATCACTATTATTAACATCCATTTCAAAATACCATTCCAAATCTTTTACAGGTGTTATATAAAGCTCTGCATAAGCACCCCAAGATAAATAATGATTAACTTTAAAATCAAAATTAAATTTTCCATCTTGATCTTCATATGTCAATTTTCCTAAATATTTAGCCCTATAACCTAAAGAAGGCTCAACATAAAGTGATACTATATCACTATTAGCTGTTACTCCCAATACTGCCTGCACAGTTACATCATAAGGATTCTTATCCCATTTAACATTAATATCTTCATATGATTGAGCAGGACTATCTGGATAATAACCTTCTATTTCTTCATACATACCATCCAATGCTCTTACCATGATACTATATCCATGCAAAGCCGTATTATATGCCACTTTAATAAAAGGATTGATAGTTACATTTCCAACAGCAGTATTCAAAAAATAGAATCTTGTTTCAAAACCAAATGATCTTGCTAAAACTTCTTGCGTATAATTTATAGTATCATGCGGATTAATTTTATATCCTAATTGCCCATATTTTACATATAATCTTATTTCATTAAAAGCATCTATACCTGTATAATATCTTATTTGCGTATCAGTACTTATACCTAAATAATTATCTCTATAGTACCCAAGTTGATCAATACTTTCATTATGTACTAATATTTGCACAGGAATAACTATCCTCAAATTATCATTTAAAGCATTAATCATAAGTACAGGAGTATGAGAACCAAAGTTATCGCTAGTAGGAAATAAGGAATGGCTAGTATAATTATAGCCTATGCCTATACTAAAAGCCTCGGAAGTATATCCTATACCGCCGGAAATGGTTGCTCCAAAATAAGTACCAACATTATTATTCAACAAAATATATCCTAATTGAGTTGATGAACTTTGAGTTCTAAAACCGAAAGTACCTTTAATAGTACTATTACCTAAAACAAATCCTAATTGATCCATTCTAGCTCTAAACTGATTGCCGTCTGTAAGAAAATCAATCCAATCGTCCTGATCTCCATACATACCAAATATTGAACAATATGACATACTTAGTAATGCCATCATAATTAAAAAAATCTTTTTCATTTTGCACACCTAAATTATATTGATATAATATATTATACAAAATTAAACAAATGTAAATACATATACATTATTTAATATTCATATAATATAAAAATAATAATGTAAAAAAATATATATACTTAAAATAAAACCAAACATAGATATAAAAAATAGATAAAAATTCATATTAGTAATTAATAAATAAAAATGGTATATATTTTTTTAATAATATTTCGATATTATTATTTTTTATGATATAATTAATTAACCTTATTCAAGGATAAAACATAATGGAATTAAATATAAAAAATTTCTCAAAAATAAAAGAAGCTAATATAATAATAGACGGTATTACTGTAATAGCTGGAGAGAATAATACAGGAAAAAGCACTATAGGAAAAATTTTATTTTCTTCTTTTAACAGCACTCAAAATATATTTGATGAAATATACGAATCAAAATTTACACCTATTATAAAAAACTTAAAAGATTTTATGAAAGAATTATCTGAAAATAATGAATCAATAAAAAAATTAATTCCAAACTTTAACAATAATAACAATAATAACAATAATAACAATACACCTTTTTTTTGGGGTATCATATCATCTATAGTCTCAGCAGCTGCAGATGTTTTACCTTTATTGTTATTAGAATTTAGATTATATGGTACTTTATCTGGTATAAATAAAAAAAAAGAAAAAAGAAATATTGAAAGTACAAGTGACTTAATTATTAATATTATAGTTGATTTGACAAATGAAAATGATAAAAAAAACACCTATGATGTTTTAAAAGATAATCTCAAAGAATACATTGATATAGAAGATGAAAAAAATATTGAAATTATAAAGAAATATGCTTCTAAAATTGAAGAATATATAAGTATCCCAAATGAAAAAATAGCATATAAAAAGATTGATAAATATTTTAACTCAATTTTTAATAATCAAATAAATAGCAGAATAGATAAAAATACTGTATCAGAAATCAATGTAATGGATTTATCATTTAAATTTCAAGATGATATATGTATAGAATCAAAATATAATAATACTTATGATAAAAATGTTTATTTTATAGATAATCCTTTTGTATTGGATAAAAAACGTGATGAAAAATATATGACTAAGTATGAATATCATTTAATTGAAAAAATATATAATAATACCAACAAAATTAACATAGCAGACATAATATTAGCAGAAGAAAAACTTGAAAAAATATATAATAAATTATCAGAAGCTATAAATGGTAAAATCATAAACAAAGACGATGATTTTTATTTAGAAGAAGAAAATTTTATAGAACCAATTTCAATACATAGCTTATCAGCAGGATTAAAATCATTTGCTATAATAAAAATGTTAATAGAAAGAAATGCATTGAAAGAAGAAGATATTTTAATTTTGGACGAACCTGAAATACATCTTCATCCTAAATGGCAGCTGCTATATGCTGAAATAATAGTATTATTGCAAAAGATATTCAATGTTTATATAATAATAACAACACATAGCCCTTATTTCTTAGAGGCCATAGAAATGTACTCAAAAAAACATAATTTAAATGAAAAGACAAATTATTATCTATCAGATATAGAAAACAATTATTCTATTTTTTATTTAGTTAATAAAAATATAGAAAAAATATATTATAAAATGGTAAAGCCTATAGATGAGCTTGAAGATTTATCAAATATGTTTTAATGAAGTATTATAAAATATAAAAAAGGTATAACTATATGGATCCAAATATAATTGATAATCTACCTGATATATTGAAAAACAATATGGATACATTTAAAAAAACATCTGAAGATTTTTCTAAGAAAGATAATCCTGAATATATGACTGATTGCGAATATTCTGTTATTAATTTTGATGAAGTTACTAAAGAATATAAAAGAAATAATAAAATAAATATGGATCCTAAATCTAATGATGCACTTTATATTGATGATGAAAATTTGTATTTTATAGAATTTAAAAATGGATATTTTAATGTTAATTTTAATGTAAACCATATAAAAGGATCTATTTCTAATGCTTTTATTGATGCTGAAGATAACAAAACAAAAGAAAAGATAGTTTTTAATAATTTTAAAGGAAGCATTAAAGGAGGGTTCACAGGATATTGTGAAGGAAGTTTTAATACTAATATGAATAGTGAGAACAATTATAACTTTGATGGCTCTATTGAAGGATATTCTTCTAAATGTGAGATAACAGATAAAAATACAAATGAAAAATACAATATTAGAGGAGACATTAAAGGAAATTTTAGAGGATATATCAATGGTAATACTATACTGGATGATTTAAAAACAAAAATATATGACAGCTTATTCGTTTTATCTAATATTAAGCATAGTAATGGTGATTATTATATAGAAAATATACTTGATTTTTCTAGAAAAAATATAATATATATAGCTGTATATAACGAAGAAAATAATCCCAAAACTAGACAATCACATTTCAAAAAAAGAGCAAATATGCCGGAAATAACAAAAAGATACAATATGGATAAAATACTATCATTAAAAAATTTCATATTTAAAGAAGTATATTTATATAGTAAAGAACAATTTAGAATGAATTTTATTGATAAAATTAAGATTTAATAATACTAAAATATTATTTTAATAATAAAAAGGCATAGACTTAAAGAATAAGCCTATGCCTTATATTTTTAATTCAAATTATAATTTACATCTTTCTTAAAGCTATTCCTAAAAAGAAAGCAAATCCTCCCCAAATAGCTAATAAGCTGAATCCCATAAATATAGCAGAATCTAATCCCATAATTAATTCCTCCTTTTATTTATTTTGTTTGATGAGGTATATTAGGCTGTCTGTCTTTAAATTTAGCCAATAATATTCCAGCTATAAATGCTATAACAGGCATTGACCAACCTAAAGCGAATAATGCCCAAGTAGGATAACCGCCATAAGGTGTTTTGAAATCATTTATTAATTTTAATGATAACATTATAGCCAAGAATACAGGAGTTAAGAATTTCAAACAGAAATCCCACCAATTACCTACTCTGAATTCACTTACTGTATTAATAGTTTCTTTAAATGATCCAAGTTTATATACCCAAGCAACTAATATAATCTCTATTAAACCACTTACTACAATATTGTAATTGTTTATGAAAGCATCAACTATATCAAGTATAGAAAGTCCGCTTCCTGTAGCATATACCATAGATATAGCACCTTGTATTATAATAATAACAATACTTACTTTTTTTCTATTGAAATGGAATTTATCTATAAATGAAGATATAACAACTTCAGCAAGTGAAATAGCAGATGTTAATCCTGCAAATGAAAGTACCAAGAAGAATACTACTCCAAATAATCCATTAAAACCAGGTAAAGAGTTAATAGCTTCAGGGAATACCATAAATGCTAAACCTATACCGCCGCTTCCTGCAACTTCAGCAACTGGTTTTCCTTGAGAATAAGCCATATAACCAATTATACTGAATACTGTTATACCAGCAAATAAACTGAAACTAGTATCAGCAAAACCTGTCATAAATGCATTATTTGCTATATCTGAATCATCAGGCAAATAACTAGAATAAGTAATCATTATACCGAACGCTACAGACATACTATAGAATACCTGACCATAAGCATCTATCCAAATTTTAGGATTAGCAAGTTTAGAAAAATCAGGTTTGAACATATAATCAAGTCCAGCTAAAGCTCCAGGTAAAGTTACACCTCTAATAAGAATAATTACAACTAATATAGCTAATAAAGGCATAAATATTTTATTTGCTTTTTCTATACCATCTTTAACACCGCCAATAACAGAAACTAATATAATAACCCAAACAATAATTAATGGTATAGCAACTCCAATATTAAAATTGCTGAGTGAAAAACCATCTTGAAGTTTTAAATACTCTTTTGTGAAGAAACCAGCTGTATCAGCTCCCCATTTTAAACCTTGAATAGAAAAGAGTCCGTAAGATAATGACCAAGCAATAATGACTGAATAATAAATAACTATTGCAAAACATGTAAATACTTGTAACCAACCTAACCATTCCCAAGAAGGGTTCAATGCCTTCAAAGCACCAGGTGCACTTTTATGAGTTTTATGACCTATAGAAAACTCTAGTATCATTATAGGTATGCCCGCAGTAAGCATAGCTAAAAGGAAAACTATCATAAAAGCACCACCACCATTAGATGCAACCATATATGGGAAACGCCATATATTACCTAAACCAACAGCAGAACCTATAGCAGCAAGTATGAATCCAGCTCTAGTTCCCCACTGTCCTCTGTGATGATGACTCATCTTTCCTCTCCTTATTTTTATTTTTTCATTATCAATTTTTTATAATATATGTAAAATCATAAAATATCAATACTTTTTATAGAAATTTTTTATTTATTTTTTCACATAAAATTTATATTAAAACCATTAAATTATTTTTTACATAATTAGATATTATTAATAATATAGCATTTATATATACTTAAAATTGTAATGAATATCACAATATTTTATAATACTTACAATTAAACAACTATTTTTCTAATAAAGCTGCTATAATATAAAATTTGATTCTATCTGTATGATTTTTAATAGGATCAAGACATAAAACTTCTTTAATTTTTTTCATTCTATGCAAAATAGTATTTCTATGAAGAGATAATTCTTCACAGGTTTTATTAATATTAAGATCATATTTACATATAGTTATTATAGTTTCTCTGAAAGTAGAATTTTTATTAATAATATTCAATGTATTTTTTAGAATCATAGAAGAGCTAAAATAACCTTCGTTTAAAACAATATATTCTAATATATAATCTTCTATAAAGTAAATATCGTTATTTGTATATTTAATATAATTAAAAAGAAAATTAGCCTGTTCAAAACTATTAGGTATATTATCTAAACTATTAACTATACATCCGCACATAACAGAAAATTTTATTTTTATTTCTTTTCTGAGATATTTAAAAAATGATGATACTGTTTTATTTTTATCATTATCATTCAAACTTTTTATAATGATAAACTGCCTGTTTCCAATATTAGAAATTATATCCTGATTGCTAAAGTATTTTATTAATTTTATTTTCTGAAATATACATTCAGATATTTTTTTTATATCATACTCATCATTTTTTTCTATTTTAATTAAACATACCATTCTATTAATATTAAATGAATAGCCATTATTTTCAGCCCATATATTAATAGATGATAAATATTTATAATTTTCTTTGGATATGATTTTATATATATAATTATTTAATGTTGTTTGTTTTAATGTTTTTTTATCAATATCAATCTCTCTTTCAATTAATATTTCAGTAGTCATTTTTATGATATTTGCTATTAATTTTATTTCTTTAGGATCTCCTGTAACTCCTACAACTCCTATAAGTTCATTATTAAATATAAGAGGCATATTAATACCTGGTCTGCTGCTTTCCTTATCATTATCTATAAAATTAAAATAATTCATATTTTTAGAATTTTTTAATACTTCCAAAGCTCCCAAATTTATTTTTCCAATTCTCCCCTTATCTCCGCTTGCAATAATCTCCCCATATTCATTCATAATATTAATATTGACTTCATAATCTATAACTTTCATTATCTTATCTAATAATCTTTGAGCCATTTCATTATCAATATACATAAGCACCTTGAAAATAATTAATTTTTTATATATTATCCTTTAATATATAAAAAAAACAAGAAAATATTTGCACTTTAAAATACATATATGCCTAGCAGGATTAAATACTAGGCATATAATATGGTATTGGAACAAATTTATTATAAAAAATAATTATGATTAGTATCACTAAAATTAATGTATTGTATCAACAAAATAAAAAACTATATAAAACTCCTTACATAATTCAATTATATTTGTTTTAGTTATTTTAATTATATCAAAATTGTATATATATTTCTTTGTATCATAAATACAATTTTTTAAATATTTATTGTGTATATTAAACAAAAAAGTAGATATAAAAAATATAATAGATAAATAATAAAAGGAATATAGTATGAAAAAAATCATAATAATACCGGATTCTTTCAAAGGCAGTGCAAGCAGTTTAGAAATTTGCAATTATATAGAAAGAGGAGTATTAAAAGTTATTAAAGATGCTGATATAATAAAAATTCCTGTTGCTGACGGAGGAGAAGGAACTGTAGAATCTATACTTTATGCAGCAGGCGGAAATATCAAAAAAATAAATGTAAGAAATCCTGAAGGCAAAATAATAGAAGCTAAATACGGAATCATTAATAAAGAAAAGGCTGTTATAGAAATGGCAGAAGCTTCAGGACTTACTTTAGTTGATGATAAAACAAGGAATCCTTTAAAATATTCTACTTACGGAACTGGCGAATTTATAAAAGATGCTGTCAATAACAATATAAAAGAAATTTTAATAGGAATAGGCGGAAGTGCAACCAATGACTGCGGTATAGGTATGGCTAATGCTTTAGGATATAAATTTCTTGATAAAGATAATAATGAGCTTGAAGCAATTGCTGAAAACATGATGCATGTTGCTGATATAGATGATAGTAATGTTGATAAAAGAATATTTGATATAAAAATAACTGTTGCATGCGATGTGAAAAATCCTCTTTATGGAAAGAATGGTGCAACTGCTATATATGGAAAACAGAAGGGTGTTACAGAAGAAACTTTTTATATACTTGATGACGGACTTAAAAATATAGCAAAAATCATAAAAGAAAAATTTGGAAAGGAAATAGACTATATGGAAGGTGCCGGTGCTGCAGGAGGACTAGGAGGAGGACTTGTTGCTTTTTGTAATGCTAAGCTAAAAAGTGGAATAGATGCTGTGCTTGATATAATAGATTTTGAATCAAAAATAAAAGATGCTTCTCTTATAATAACGGGAGAGGGAGCTATTGACGGACAAACTAAAGAAGGAAAAGTGCCTGTAGGAGTTGCAAAAAGAGCCGGAAATATACCGGTAATTGCTATAGTTGGTGAGATAAGAGAAGGAGCTGAAATTGTATACGATTTGGGTATTAAATCTATAATGCCTCTATGCCCAAAAGCTATGACTCTTGAAGAATCTATTTATAATACTTCTGTTTTAGTGGAAAATGCTTCTGAAAGAGCATTAAGATTTATAAATATAGATTTAAAATAAATATTATAAAATATTATAATAAAAAACATAATTGAAATATATTGAAATGATTTTAGTTTATCAAATATTAGCCATATGGGCTTTCCGCACGGTACTGCAAATTATTATATATAGACAACTATACGTGCGGCTGATTACTTATTATTATACGAAAATTAATAATTTATATTATTCTTTTTACAGCGACAGCGTCAAAGAACATTATATCCTCGATAAACTTGGATACGCTTCGCGAAAGGCTGCATTTTGATTTAAATTTAGTAATTTATCTTACATGCAAAACAATTTTAGTATGATTTAGTACTAATTTTATACTTGCACTTTCGCGAAGCGTGCCTGTGGCAGCAACTTTGGCGAAGCCCGCAGAGCGTAAGCGGCGGGAAAAAATTGACTAAAAAAATGACAAACTCTAAAATTTTAGTATATATAGATGCGTACAAAGTATATTTGTTTCAATATATTAATTTTTTAATTATTTATGATTGATGTAAGTTATCAGAAACACCATAAATATTAAAATATCTCACTTCTATATTTTCTATATCATCATCTATTTCTTTCAATGAAAATTTTAAATTTAGTCCCATTAAATATGTATTATCTAAAGCTATATATCTTTCATTCTTATTA
Organism: Brachyspira suanatina; assembly: GCF_001049755.1. Classification (NCBI taxonomy): domain Bacteria; kingdom Pseudomonadati; phylum Spirochaetota; class Spirochaetia; order Brachyspirales; family Brachyspiraceae; genus Brachyspira; species Brachyspira suanatina. Next base: position 323,206 of record NZ_CVLB01000002.1, read on the forward strand.
TCACCTTTAGGCATATAATCATATACTTTAATGTTAACATCTATATGAACATCGCTGATTATATATCCTTCTTCAAATACTTCTGTAGTAATAAGCATATAATTATTTATATAATCATATTCGCTATAGGCATTATCAGAATACTTTTTTAATATAAATAAATCTAAATAATTCTCCACGCCTTCTTTTATTTTCTTCTCAATATTAGAATCTTTATAAATTTTATCTCTCACTTCTTCTTTTGTAATTCTAGGTTTATAATCATTAAAACTATTCATAGCATCTAAATTATTCATTATTATTTCTCCTAAACATTTATTAAAAATACTTTTATCAATTAAAATATATTATTGCAATTATATATTAAAAATGATATATATATCAAATATTAATAATAATAAATAATTATAATTTTTATAAATGGAGAATAATAAAATGAGAGTTTCTGAAATAGAAAGAAATACTAATGAAACAAAGATAAAAATTAAATTAAATATAGACGGAACAGGAAAATACAAAAACAATACTAAAGTAGGATTTTTGGATCATATGCTTGATTTGTTTGCACGCCATGGGAGATTCGATTTAGAAACTATATGCGATGGGGATATTCATATTGATTATCATCATTCTGTGGAAGATGTAGGAATTGTATTAGGTAAATGTTTTGCTGAGGCTTTAGGAGATTTGAAAGGAATTAAAAGATATGGTAATTTTAGTATGCCTATGTGCGAGGCCCTTACTATGGCTGCAGTTGATATATGCGGAAGAAGTCATTTAGTTTTTAACAGCGATTTAAAACATGAAAAAGTTGGGGACTTCGATACTGAACTTGTTAAAGAATTTTTTACAGCATTTACTAATTCTATGAATATTACTTTGCATATAAATACTTTATATGGAGAGAATACTCATCATATAATAGAATCTATTTTTAAAGGTGTGGCAAGAGCTTTAGCACAGGCTTGTGAAATAGATGAAAAATATAAAAATGAAGTATTATCTACAAAGGGAATGCTTGAAAATAATAAAAATTAAAAAATTGATTTTTTGCTTTTATTATAAAAGGCATATAATTAATATTTTTTAATTTATTCTGCCCGCCCACCCGCCCCTATACTTTGACTTTTATGTTTTATTTTAGTATAATGACTTTAATAAATTAATAGGATTTTTTTATGACAGCTATAATAGATTATGAAGTAGGAAATTTATTCTCTCTTATGTCATCATTAAAGTATATAGGAATAGATGCTAAACTTACAGATGATGAAAAAACTATAAAAGAAGCCGATGCTTTGATACTGCCGGGAGTAGGAGCTTTCAGAGATGCTTTAGCAAAACTTGAAAGAAGAAAAGACGGAACATTAAAGAATACTATTATAGAAGAAGCTAAAAAAGGAAAATTAATTTTGGGTATATGCTTGGGTATGCAAATGCTTTTTGATAAGAGCTATGAATACGGTGAGTATAATGGACTTGGACTTATAAAAGGAAATATATGCCCTATAGAAAAAGATTTAAAAAATAAAGATTTGAAAGTGCCTCATATGGGCTGGAATAATCTTAATATAAAGAAAGAAGATAAACTATTTAAATATATTAATAATATGGAATATGTTTATTTTGTACATTCATACTATGGTAAGGATTGTGATGAAAGTATAATAGCTGACAGTGAATATGATGTTCAAATACCAGCTATAGTAAAAAATTATAATGTATACGGAATACAGTTTCACCCTGAAAAAAGCGGAAATACAGGACTTAATATATTAAGAGGCTTCAAAGATTTAGTACAAAAAAATTAAATTAAAATAAAGCTACTCTTGCCCTTTTAATCTCTGTTCTGTATCTTTTTATTTCCCATTCAGTTCTGTTTTTATCCCATTTAAGTATATTAGCCATTTCTTCTGCTATATGCTCTGATATTAAAGTACCGCAGTCATTCTCTGTTAATATAAATCTTAGTCTTCTTATCATTATATCATCTAAATGCATAGCATGTTCAACTTCTACAAAATATTTTATGAGTCCTCTGTTGATTCTATAATCAAGACCAACCTCCACTAAAAGAGATGAATCATTTTTGCAAAGCTCATTTAATTTTAAAATCAAATTAACAGAACCGAAATAATCTATAAGGAATTTAACTAAATCTTCATTTAAAACCAATTCAACATTTTTCTCAAATTTATTATTAACAACTTTCTGATTACTAAACCATTTATAAGGCTTGCCGTACATTTTTACTAATGTCTTCATAGTAACAGCAGAAGAAGTTGTAAAGTTTCCGCCTTCAACTAAAAAGAGTCTGTATTGAGGATGAGAATGTATTTTTACCTGTGAAGGATTAAGAGGCATCATTCCGGATTGAGTAGTTATTATATGGTTTTTATTAACAATAGAGCTGAAATAAGTATTATATATATCAAGCAAATATTCAGCTTCATCACTTGTAGTGTATATACAATTTAAATCATGAGTATTTTTTTTAATTGTAGGTCCTATGATGGTATTGTTCTTCCAACGCATTAAAAATACATTAGGTCTTGATTTTATCTTAGGAAGAATAACAGATTTATTTATATGAATCAAATCGCTGTCTATGATTAAATGACTTCCCTTAACATAAACAAGTCTGTCTTCAAAATTTCCATTAGGAAGAAGAGAACTTATACTATGTCCCCAAGCTCCTGCAGCTATTAATATAGTTTTAGCATTTGCTGTATATACTCTTCCTGTTATATGATCCGTAAAAACTACATTTTCTATTTCTTTCTGATTATATTCAAAAGCCTTAACTTCACAGTAGTTTAATATATCCGCTCCGAACTCTTCAGCTTTCAAAAGAAGTTCTATAACATATCTGGAATCATCTAATAAGCCTTCATAATATTCTACAGATGCTATAACATCATTATTTATCAAATCGGGCAATGCATCTAATGTTTCATTTCTGCTAAGTGATTTATGTCTTTTAGTTTTTCCAAACAGGGAAAACATATCATATAGCATCATTTTTATTTCTTCTCTTAAAAGCCCTGTACTACTATGTTCATATATAGGATTGATAATGCCAAAATGTTCGGATGAAGCCTTATACATAAGGTTATTTCTTTCTCTTACTCTATGAATTGTATACATTAAATTTTTACTATTCATATCATTAAATCCGCCTGAAAGCATTTTGGAAGTTCTGGAAGAAGAACCGAAAGCAAAATCATGCTTATCAAGCAAAAGTACGGAAAGTCCTACTCTGGAAGCCTTTAATGCTATAGTAGCACCAATAACCCCGCCGCCTATAATAATAATATCATATTTTTTATTACTATTTTGGAGTATCTCAGCTCTTGTTTTTGGCATAAATAAACTCTCCTTTTATTGTTTATAAATAAACTCGCTATACATTAGCTGACAACTTCCTTCGTCAGTTATCAGCTGCTCGTTTATCGTTTTTTATTGTTTATAAATAAACTCGCTTTGTATTAGCAATAATAAAAAAATAATATATAAGCCTCATATATTCTAGTATATACAAAATCATTATAAATACAAATATTTTAACAATTCTCTCAAACTCATACGATTTTTACTACTTTTCAAAAAAGCCTGCATCTCTTTAACCTTGCCATGATTATCTATATAATGCCCCTCAAACTCACCAAGATATGATATAGGAAAACTTAAATAAGCATTATAAGCCAAAACAGAAAAATTCGGACTAAATACTATATAATTACCCTTATTTTTCTTGGCAAAATCAATCATATTATCATTATCATCTAATGAGTCGCCTACTATAATAAATTTTTTAAATTTTTCATTATATATATAATTATCGTCAAATATAGAATGCTTTATATCCTGCTTTAAATCTCTTATAGAAAAATCATTAATATTTGTATAATTATCTCTGATATTTTTTGAATTGGTAGCCATTCTATTTTTTTTGAATATTAAATTTTGTATTCCCAAAGAATCAATAAATTCATTGAAAGCCTTAATATCTTCAATAGGATACATACTAGAGTTTAAAGCCAAAGTAGATTCTGCCTCAATATCATTAATAAATTTATGATACAATTCTTTAGCCTCATCAAACTCATACTGCATACCGCTGTAAAAAGGCTTTTCTAATGTATTATTTGAATAATAATCCAGCTTTCTTCCATAATCGCATATTCCGTATTTTTTGCCCTTTGGAGATGATATATCTTTTATACTATAATCAATATAACTGTATTTAGCATCGCATAAATGATTGCATCCTATACAAAAACTGTCTATGCTTCTTACTGTACTTATATCATCATTGATTTTATTATCTATATCCCTTTGAACTTCAAATACATGAGTAGGACATAAATCTGTTATCATAGAATTATATCCGTCTACAACTTTATAATCTTCGCATATACCGCAATTAATACATCTGTCAAAATTGACATTTATAAAGTTAGGAAGATTCATTTTTTCTACTATATTCTTTAATTCTATTAAGTTAATATCATTTTCATCGAATGCATTTGGAGATGCCTCTATTGAAACATTATAAATATCTAAATATTTTTTTAATCTGCATATATAGTCAGCCTTACAGCTTTCACATATAGGCTCATGCATATAAAGCATAGCCTTTAATAAAGAAGTTCTATATCTTATAATATCATCATCATGCTCATTTAAAACACTCATTCCATTTTCTACTATTTCATTGCAGGCATATTTATAAGAATAATCATTTTCATTTTTTTTCTTTACTTTAACCAAGCATAATTTGCATCTTAGAATATTATTTTTATCTTCAAAAGTATTTGTACTATTTATTTTATATGAGCATAAATGAGGTATATCTATATTGATGTAGGACAGTGCCTGAAGTATAGTATATCCTTTCTGAGATGATACCGTCTTTCCATCAACATTAAATTTTACTATCATTAAATAAAACCTCTAATATAAAAAAGATTTTTAACTTTTTAAAAAACTATATAATGTTATCTTATTCTCTATCAAATACACAAACTCATCTCTAAACATTTCCATAGCAGATAATATACAGTTAGCAAGACTTCTTATATATAAACATGAAGCCCCTATTTTAATCATTTCAACAGCTTCTTTCAAATTAGAATAATCATCAAAATTTGAATTTCCTAAAAGCATTCTATTAATATAATATTCGCATAAATCGAATCCATTATGACAAGGAGAACATTTTCCGCATGATATGCTTTTACCAAACTGAATTATTTTTACTACAACCCTTATTATACATCTATCCTCTTGTATGAAACATATACCGCCATTTCCCATCTTCATATTAAGACTGTCAAAACATTCATAATCTAAAGTCATTTTCTGGAAAGTTTCAAAATCAATAGGAGGGTTTAAAAAACCATTAGTAAATACACATTTTATAGTATATTCTTTTACCGTTCCGCCGGCAGCTTTGACAATATTTCTTAATGGAGTATACATTTCAAATTCATATAGATTAGGACTAATAATATCCCCTGTAATAGAAAGTATATTACTTCCTTTATACTCTCCATTTCCATAATCTTTGAAAGTAAATCCTCCGATATGAGCCAAATATGCAATTTGTGATATAGTTTCCAAATCAAATATATATTTTTTATTTTCTAAAAAAGAAGGTGTGATTCTGATATTATATTTATTATAGTAGCCATATTCATCATATATATTTATTTCTATATCAGCTGCAAAATTGGCATCTTCCGCTTCAACTATGGCTTTTAATAAAATATCTCTTTCTTCCAAATAATAATCTTTTAATATTATATCTATTCTTTTAATATTTAAAATTTTGGCTATAAAAACAGAACCATCTAATATAAGATGCGGATTATTTTTTAATAGAAATTTATCTTTGAAAACCAAATAATCAAATGAAGCGGCATTTACTAGAATATAATCTTCTTTAATATTTCCGTCAGTTAATAATTGATATATAGAAGTTTGTGTAATATCTCTTTTAAATAAAGGATATTCTTTTAAATCTTCAAAAAAAGAATTACCTATTTTTTGAACTGCTAAATATTCTCCGAAATGATCTCTGTATGACTGAATATTTTCTATATTATTTTCACTATGCAGTACAAATTTCTTCATCTTTTTCTTACATGTATAGCTTCTATATACTTAATAATACTTTTAAAAGACGATTTTGTACATTCCATACCATTAATAAGGATAGGTACGGCATTATGGCAATCATGCATACACTCCATCTCTTTAAGGAGCATACCATCAGATGACGGCACTCCTATTTCTAAATCATAATGGGAACGAATAGCTTCTAAAAGACCATAAGCCCCTTTCATAGAGCAATGAAGTCCTACGCATACTTCTATGACAGTTTTTACATTGCTTGCCATATTATTTTCCCATTAAAAATACAAATTCCAAGAGATGAAAACATTAATATGTATAATGTTATATTATATTACTTTTTCTTATGCCTATTTTTGCGTAAACGTTTTTTACGTTTATGCGTAGCCATCTTTTGACGAAGTCTTTTTCTTCCTGAAGGCATATACACTCCCATTTTTATCTAATTTGAAAATTCATTATAACATTTTACACAAATAATTTCAAGTTTAAACTAAAAACTAATTTTATTTTTTTATATTTATTTAAAAGATAATATTTAAATATAGAATAATTAAATATACTAATAAAAAATATTATTATAGATAAAAAAATAATCATAGCATTTTATAAAAACACTATGATTATTCTTATAACTATTAAAAAATTAATTAATATTCACAAATTAAAATTTATCTATATCAACAAGTTTTTCTACTGTTTTAGCAAGTAAATACACACCTACTCCTGTAGCACCTTTAGATATATATTTTACATTTACATCACTCATATCTGTACCTGCTATATCCAAATGAGCCCATCTTGCTCCTTCTGTAAAGTATGATAAGAATTGTGCTGCTGTTATAACTCCAGCATATCTTCCGCCTGAATTTTTTATATCAGCAATATCAGATCTTATATCTTCTTTATATTCATCAAACATAGGAAGTTCCCATACTCTCTCATAAGTATCATTGCCTGCCTCTTTTAAAGCAGCAGATAAAGCTTCATCATTAGAAAGAAGTCCTGAAGCATGCTTTCCTAAAGCTATTGAACAAGCTCCTGTTAAAGTAGCAATATCTATTACGAAATCAGGATTATATTTTTTTATTCCATAAGCCAAAGCATCAGCAAGTATAAGTCTTCCTTCAGCATCTGTATTAACAACCTCTACAGTAACACCATTATACATTTTCAATATATCACCAGGATTTATAGCAGCACTTCCTGTTTTATTATCAGTTAAAGGACATATTACAGTAACATTTGCTTCCAAATTCATATCAGATATTAAGAACAAAGCTCCGCAAACAGCAGCAGCACCAGCCATATCGTCTTTCATACCAAGCATACTTGTACTAGGCTTTAATACCATTCCACCTGTATCGAAAGTAATACCTTTTCCTACTAATAAAATATGTTTTTTAGCCTTAGCTTTCTTATATTGAGCAATAAACACTCTAGGAGGATTCTTACTTCCGGCATTAACACCTAATATTCCATTCATACCAAGAGTTTTTAATTCTTTTTCAGTAAGAACTGTAGTAGTTATTTTTCTGCTTTCAGCCTGTTTTTTAGCTCTGTCAACAAATGTCAAAGAATTTATAACATTGCTAGGTTCATTAACCATATCTCTTGCCCAAAATATGCTGCTTGCTATCTGATTGGCCTTAGATATAGCATTTTCAGTATCTTTTTTATGCTCAGAAACTAAAAGTATATTTTTAATATTAGATTGTTCTTTCAATCTCTTATTGCCTAAATAATTATCAAAGCTATAAGAAGAAAGTAAAATACCTAAACAAAATTGAATATATGATTCTTCAGAAGCTATTTCAGCAAATAATTCAGCCATATCAACTTCTATATCATCTATATGTAAATCTTTCATTATTTTTACTAATGAAGCACCAGCATTCTTCCAAGTTTCATACATATAATTTTTTACTTCTTTATATGTAATATAAATCACTCTTGTATTGCTTGCAAATGCGAATGCGAATGGAGTAGAAGTATTATAATATTTATCTTTTACCAAACTATTAAATAACTTTATGTATTCTTCATTAAATGAGCATACTTTAAGCTGCTCTTTCTCTACTTTTACAAATACTGCTACAGTATGTTTTTTAATGAAATTGATTGTATGTTTTAATTTCATTTTTTGTTCCTTTATGATTTTAAAATAACTTCGATTAATAATTATATATAATGTTTATTTTATGTCAATTATAATATAAAAAAATATTATAAAAGATATTGCAATATACTACTAAAGGTATATAATCGCATATAAACTTACATATTATTTTATCAGGAGGTTAAAAATATATGATAAGAAAAATGTTTAATGTAGCAATTTCTATTTCTCTGCTATTATTTGTAGTATCATGCGGAACAGGTGTAAGCAGAAGCCAACCAGAAGGCTGGATTAACGATGATACATTCAGAGTAATGGGAATGGGCTCTCCTTCAGATGATATAGACGATAAATTCAGAAGAGAAGTAGTAGCAAAACAAGCAGCTGAATTAGATGCTAAAAATAAAATCGCTGCAAAAATTGTAGGTTCCTATATAGAATCTTTAAGCTCTACTGAAAAAGGTATGATAGATGAATATGTTATACAAGAAAGAGTTGCTGGAAGAATAAGAGGTACTTCTGTTATAGAAAGCAAATGGGATTCTAAACAAAACTGTACTATAGTAATGGAGCTATATTCAAAAAATCTTAAAAAACAAATGGATAATTTAGTAACTCAATACCTTAACGAGGTTGGTATGCAATATACTGCTCAAGATGTTGCAGGAATGGTAAGAACTTATAAATAATTATTAAAATATGATATTAAAAAAGGGCTCCTTAATGGGAGTCCTTATTTTTTTTAAAATTAACAATAATAATAATCGATAATTAATCAAAGCAATTAAAATTTGCTATATTTTTTTATTATATTTAAAATATACGGAGAAAATTATTTTTTATCATGGTATTGCAATATAGTATTCAAAATATATAATACTACAATCAAATTATGAAGGATTAAATATGAATAAATTTATAAAATTATTTATTATGACATCAATACTTTCACTATTCGTTATTTCATGTGGAAGCGGAGTAAGCAGAGAAAGACCAGAAGGTTGGATCAATGATGATACATTCAGAGTAATGGGAATGGGTTCTCCAGCAGAAGATATAGATATAGATGATAAATTTAGAAGAGAATTAACATCAAAACAAGCAGCTGAACTAGATGCTAAAAACAAAATAGTAGCAAGAATAGTAGGTTCTTATATAGAATCTTTAAGCTCTACTGAAAAAGGTATGATAGATGAATATGTTATACAGGAAAGAGTTGCTGGAAGAATAAGAGGAGCTTCTGTTGTAGAAACTAAATGGGATTCTAAGCAGAATTGTACTGTGGTTATGGAACTTTATTCTAAAGGATTAAAAAAACAGGTAGATGCATTAATCACAAAATATCTTAATGAAGTTGGTATGCAATATACGGCTCAAGATGTTGCTGGAATGGTAGAAACTTATTGATAATTATAATAGGTGAAAAAATAATAAAAAGCTAATCATAAAAATTATTTTCTTCTGGCAAGTTTACTTGACATAACCTCTAAAAAATAATTTTTATTAGCAATTAAGGAATTCATTATGTATGTAGAAAATATTAAAGGAAGAACCGCATTTGTATCAGGAGCAAGTGCAGGTATTGGAGAAGCTGTAGCTAAAATGCTTGCTTCTAATGGTGTTAATCTTATATTAGCTGCCAGAAGAATAGAAAAACTTGAAACTTTAAAAAATGAATTAGAAAAAAATCATAATGTAAAAGTAAAAGTAATAAAATTGGACTTTGCAAAACCTGAAGATATAGTAAAAGCAATAGATTCTCTTAAGGATGAAGATAAAAAAATAGATATACTTATAAATAATGCCGGCTTAGCTTTAGGTAAAGACTTCTATTATAATAACCCAATAGAAGATTCTCTACAAATGATTAGAGTTAATTGCGAAGGATTAATAGTATTAACAAGACTTCTTCTTCCTTATATATTAGAGAGCAAACATGGTCATATAGTGAATTTATCTTCTACTGCTGCAGATGAAGCCTACAGCGGAGGGGCAATATACTGTGCCACTAAATCTTTTGTTGAGATGTTTGGAGACAGTTTAAGAGTAGAATTAATAGATAAGCCTGTAAAAATAACAAATATAAAACCAGGTGCTGTTAATACAGAGTTTTCAACTGTAAGATTCAAAGGAGATAAAGAAAAAGCTGATAATGTATATAAAGGATTTAATCCTTTATATGCAGAAGATATAGCCGATAATATAGAGTATGCATTAACTAGAAAAAGTCATGTACAAATATCGAGTATGACTATTATGGCAGAAAATCAAGGTAGTGCTACTATAATATACAAAAACAATTAAGAAATAAATATTTAGGGAGTTTATTTATGGGTGATATAGATAACACTAGAGATAGATTAAAGTTAGATGAACTTAATAAAGATGCAAGAAAAGATTTATTTAATAAATTTGTAGATGCAGGCGGAGAAGTAGTAGCCGACAAAAAAAAAGATAACGGCAATACTCTTGTAGGATCATCAAAAAAAAGTCAAAACACTGTGGTAGGAGGAAATAGCAGCAGAAGCTCTAGAGGCTCAAGTTCTGCTAATTCAAAAAACGATAGTAAAAATAATAAATCTTCTTCTACTACCATAAGTATTCCAAATAAAAAAAATAATGGATTATTTTTTAATGTTAAATTATGGTTCAATGCTTTAAGCTCTGGTGTAATCACATTAATGGGCGGGAATGTTAATCCTAAATTTTTAAACTTTATAGATAAAAATGTCATAGCTGCCCTTTTAGAAATGGATACTTTAATATTCAATGCATTAAACCCAAGTGAAGCTTCTGATATAGATGCAAAAGCCAAACATCAGAAAGTAGTTTCTCAATTTGCTAAAACATTGGATGATTTGGAGCTTTTAGAGAGAATAAAAGATCAATATAATGAAGGCGTATATAAAGACTTTTTAAGACCATATAAAGAATTAAACAGTGCTGTTATGGCTGAAAGTTATGTAAAAGAAATAAAGGCTATGTTCAGACCGCTTTATGTTCTTCATGCTTATTCTTCAAGAATAAAATTAGCTGGTGAAAAAGCTATGTTTGCATATGCAATGGTTGATAATATAAGCAAAGGAATAGTAAACTCAAGAATATCCGCTTTTAAAAGAGCTGTAGATTTAATATATGGAAAATATTATCCAAAACTATTTACTCTTTTACAGTATGCTTCAAAAGAACCATTAGAAACTATAAATGATTTTAACCGTTATCTTAATATTACTGATGAAGATATATTAGGATATTACACAAAATTAAGAAAAGAAAAAGAAAAATTACAAGAAACTAAAATAGAACAGGCAAAAGAAAATATAGGTAAGCAAAAAGATAATGAGGAAGAAAAATTAAGCAAAGTAGAATCTATAGGTATAAAACTTATAGAAAAATGCGTATCATTCAAAAAATCTGACAATAATATAGAATATGAAGCAGATCCGTTTTTCATTGTACCTATAAAAGATAAAATATATAGAATAAAAGTATTGATAGACTTTTTGGATAGAGAATATTCTGCTGTATTTGTTTCTAATAAAGTAAGATATAACTTAGTTTACGATAATCAGGTAAGAACAGATTATAAAAATGATTTTAATAATATATTTTTATCATTATCAGATACTAATTCAAGATTAAATGAATACAGCGAACTTTGCAAAACAATAAACAAAGTTGAAGAAGACAAAACTATGCGTTTTGAACAAAGAGTTTCTATGCTTTCAGATAAAAACGGACAGCGTTCTTATTTAGCTAAAAATTTAAGAAACACTTTCGTATCAATAATAACACCTTTTAAAAGAAAATTAGATAAATTATTATTGGACAAAGAAGAAAGAGAAAGAATAATAGAAAACCCTAATGATATATTAAGTTTCTCAGCAGAAGTAGGAAAAAGTAAAAAAAGAATACAAGGTTATAATGTAATGAAAGCTTTAACTGAAGCTTATTATTTCATATCTGGATTTAACTACTTAATTACTCAAGGAGAATTATCCGGAGCTGGTATTTTAATAGAAGGAGATGATAACGAAGAAATGGATACTAGTGTTGCAGAAAAAAAAGAAAATACTGCATATACTGAAGTATCTAATAATACAACAGAAAACATTAATGCAGAAAATAATCCTGAAAATAATAATACAGAAAATAATAATTCTGAAAATCAAACAGATGAAAATAACATCACAAATGAAGAACAAAATTATAATGCAGACAATTCTGATGCTGATGAATCAGGTTCAGATGAAATGGTATTAGGAAATGACGGATTTAATGAATCTTTAAAAGACGAAGATTTGTTTGATGATGTAGAAAAAGAAGATGAAGATTTAAAACAGTAAGTAGAGAGGTTGTTTTGGCTTATAAATCCCCAAAGGTTATAATGCTTGAATATATTCCGCTTCGTATATTAATGGAAATAATTGCATTTATGCCTTATATTATAGTTATATTATTTGCTAAGTTAATAGGTACTTTAATGTACTATTTCGTACCAAGTGCAAGAAAAGTTGCTTTGATTAATTTAAAGCAGGCATTCCCAGAAAAAAGTTTTCATGAAAGGAAAATAATTGCAAAAAGATCTATGAAATCTATGATAATGACTTTTGCCGAATTCATAAAATCATCAAGAATGTCTAATGATAAAATATTAAAAAGAATAACGATAGAAGGTCAGGACAAATTTGATGAAGCTATGAACAAGAAAAAAAGAGGAATCATAGCAATTACAGGACATATAGGAAACTGGGAATATATAGCATTTTATTTTGCTATTAAAGGATATAATCCTGGAGTAATATTCAGACCATTAGACAATCCTAAACTTGATGCATATATGCGTTCTTGGAGAGAAAAGAGAGGAATGAAATGTATATCAAGATGGGGAGATTTAAGAGAAATATTTCAAGTATTAAATAATAATAGCCCTGTTGCTTTCTTATGTGATCAAAATTATTTAGATGGAATTTTTGTTAATTTTTTTGGATATCCATGTGCCACAGCAGTAGGTCCTGTTGCTATTGCTATGAAAACAGGCTCCCCAATTGCTATACTTTATAATCTTCCAGACAGATATGGACATCATAAAATCATAGTTCATGATATAATGTATATAGAAGAAAAAGAGACTAAAGAAGAAACAATAAAGCATAATGTTCAAAGATATACAAAAAAATTGGAGGAAATAATATCAAAACATCCTGAGAATTGGCTTTGGGTTCATCCTAGATGGAATACAAGACCAAAAGGAGAACCTGAAATTTTTTACAAACATAATAATTATAAATAGTTTTTTACTTTGTTTTTTTTTAATAGGTTTATATTATATATTAAATGTACTAAAACAATAATAATTGTCAGAATAACATTATATAAATTTCTTGATTTTATAAAACGATGAGGTAATGATCTTCATATAATATATTCTATTTTATTATGATTTTTTATTTAAAAATTGATATTTTTTTACTATAATAAAGTTGTGGCAAATTATTAAAATTTTAGTCTGAAAAATACATTAAACTGGAGGTTATGAGTATATGGAGCAAAAAAAACGTTCATTTATGTTCTTTTTAAACCTTGGGCTTACATTTACTTTGGTTGGTATAATTATTTCGTTTTTCATATTTTCTTATGAAAAAAACTATAAAAAAGACGAGTTCTTGGTTCATGCACAAGCAGCACCTGAAAAAACATCTTTTACAGGTTCTTTAGATGGTGCTTTAGCTGTTGAAAATGCTATAAGAGATGTTGTTGATAAAAATATGCCTGCTGTAGTTAATATATCTACTGAAATAGAAGCAGGACAAACTGAAGAAGATAGATATGCTGATGAATTCTTTAGATTTTTCTTTGGCGATCAAATGCCTAGACAAAAAAGAAGTCAGAAATCTTTAGGAAGCGGTTTCATAATCAATGAAGAAGGATATGTACTTTCCAATTACCATGTTGTGAAAGGTGCTACTAAAATTATGATTACACTTTATGGAGAAGAAGGAGAACTTCCTGCAAAACTTATAGGATATGATGAGGCTTATGACTTGGCATTATTAAAAATAGAAGCAAATAACAGAACTTTTCCTTATGTTGCTTTAGGAGATAGCGATGCTATAGAACCTGGAGAATTTGCTATTGCTATAGGAAACCCTTACGGACTTAATAATACAGTTACTTTCGGTATTGTAAGTGCTAAAGGAAGAAGCGATGTTGGTGCAAATAAATATCAAAGATATATACAGACTGATGTTGCTATAAACCCTGGTAACTCTGGAGGGCCTTTATTTAATATCCATGGTCAGGTTATAGGAATAAATACATTAATATATTCTACTTCAGGAGGAAGCATAGGTATAGGATTTGCTACTCCTATTAATCTAGCTACTTCAGTAATGACTGACTTAAAAGAAAATGGAAGAGTGACAAGAGGATATTTAGGTATATATTTACAAGACATTGATGAAAATCTTTCAAGAGGTTTAAATGTTAAGCAAAACAGTGGAGTATATGTAAGTGAAGTTGTACCTGATTCACCTGCTGCAAAAGGAGGTTTACAGGACGGAGATATTATAATAGAGTATGACGGCGAAAAAATGACTAAATCAGGAGATTTATTCAATAAAGTAGCTACTACTAAAGTAGGAAAAGAGGTTAATGTTAAATATTTAAGAAACGGAAGAGAAAGAAGTACTAAAATCACTATAGAAGCTAGAGTTGAAGATGAGGAAGTTGTTCCTACAAGACAATCTCAGAATAATTCACAAGGCAGTACTCGTTCTTGGATGGGATTAGATGTTTCTAATATCACTCCTGAAATATCTCAAAGACTTCAGATAAGAAGCAATGAGAGAGGTGTTGTAGTTCTTAATATGACTCAGAACTCAAAAGCCTATCAATACGGACTTAGACCTGGAGATGTTATCAAAGCTATTAACGGCATAACAATATCAAATACTGATGATTATGACAACTTTGTAAAATCTTATGGTAATGATAAGTCTTTTACAATAACTATAAAACGAGCAAGAATGACTTATGTTATAATTATAGAATAGTGCTTTAATAAAAGTTAATAAAAAAGAATTGCAGGTAAATGCTTGCAATTCTTTTTTTATGTTCAATACTTTCTATTAATTATGTTAACTATTTTTGTATTTTGTACTTGCATTCATAATTGATTTAATATATTATTAATGAAATATATTATTTGACAATAAAAATTTAAATTTTCATATATATAAATGTTCTTAAAAATAGGAGTAGTTTATTATGACACATTTAGAATTGAGAGAAAAATTTAAAGAGTTTTTTAAAAGTAAAAAGCATGCTATAGAAAAATCATCATCTCTTATACCAATAGATGACCCTAGCCTATTATTTACAACAGCGGGAATGTTACAATTCAAACCTTATTATGCCGGTATAAAAAAAGCACCATATTCAAGAGTGGCTACTATACAAAAATGTTTCAGACTTTCTGACTTAGAAAATATAGGAAAAACAGCAAGACACCATACATTCTTTGAGATGTTCGGTAATTTCTGTTTTATGGGCGATTATTTCAAAAAAGAAGCTATAGAATTTGCTTGGGAATTTTCTACTCAAGTTATTAAACTTCCTATTGAAAGAATATATGTTTCTATTTATGAAAAAGACGATGATGCTTTTAAAATTTGGAATGAACATATTGGAGTACCAAAAGAAAAGATAGTAAGACTTGGAAAGAAAGATAATTTCTGGGGACCTGCTGGAGATTCAGGAGCTTGCGGACCTTGCAGTGAGCTTTATATTGATATGGGAGAAGAGAAAGGATGCGGAAAGCCTGATTGTTTTGTTGGATGCGATTGCGAAAGATATTTAGAGTTCTGGAATTTAGTATTCAATGAATTTTTCCAAGATACTGAAGGAAATTTATCTCCTCTTCCAAATGTTGGTATAGATACAGGAATGGGACTTGAAAGATTATGCTATATTACTCAAGGCGTAGAAAGCAATTATCAAACTGATGTAATGAAGCCTATAGTTGATGCTATAGCTAAAAAATTGAATGTTAAATATGATGATAAAAATAAAACTAAAATCAATTTAA
Source organism: Brachyspira suanatina (assembly GCF_001049755.1). NCBI lineage: Bacteria > Pseudomonadati > Spirochaetota > Spirochaetia > Brachyspirales > Brachyspiraceae > Brachyspira > Brachyspira suanatina. The sequence goes on from NZ_CVLB01000002.1 coordinate 339,552, forward strand.
TAGCAGATCACTTAAGAGCATTAGTATTCGTAATATCTGAAGGCTGTACTCCTTCTAATGAGGGAAGAGGCTATGTACTTAGAAGACTTTTAAGAAGAGCTTTGAAAACTGCAAGCGATTTAGGACATAAAGGTTCTTTCTTAAATGAAATTACATCATCTGTAGTTAATGTATATAAAGAAATATATGATTATCTTCCTAAAGAAGAAGAAAATGTAAAAAGAATATTAAAAGATGAAGAAAATAAATTTATTAATACAATATCTGCCGGTATGAATAAACTTTATGCTGTAATGGAAGAAAATAAAGACAGCAAAGTAATATCAGGTAAAGATGCTTTCATGCTATTTGATACTTACGGACTTCCTATAGACATAACAGAAGAAGAAGCATCAGATCATGGCTTTACAGTTGATAAGGCTGGATTTGAAGAGGCTATGGAAGAGCAAAAGAAAAGAAGCAGAGGAGCAGGAGAAGATAAAAGATCTAAATTCGGATATGTTGAAAATTATGAAACTAAATATGTCGGAGAAGAAACTGATAATCTTATAAACGGAGTTAATGCAAAAATAGTTGCTGTATATGAAGATAATGCAAAAAAAGATAAAACATCATCTTCAAATGCTGTTATCATCACAGATGTTTCACCTTTCTACGGAGAAATGGGCGGACAGATTGGAGATAATGGATATATAGAAAACAGCAAAAAAGAAATAATAAAAATTATAGATACTCAAAAGAAAGAAAATACTATTATACATATAGCAGACTGCAGCAGTCATTCTTTAAGTGTAGGAGAAGAAATAAAGTTATTTGTTAATTTCGACAGAAGATGTGCTATAAGAAAAAATCATACAGCTACTCATATACTTCAAAAGGTATTAGAGCTTACATTAGGAAGCCATGTTAATCAGGCTGGAAGTTTTGTAAATGATGAATATTTGAGATTTGACTTTACTCATCCTGATTCAATTTCTGAAGATACATTAATAAGTATAGAAAATCAGGTTAATGAGGTTGTATTCAAATCAATGCCTGCTGTTATAAAATATATGCCTAAAGAAGAGGCTATTGCCTGCGGTGCTAAGGCTTTATTTGGGGAAAAATATCCCGATACTGTAAGAATATTAGATATAGGAAATGGTTTTTCAGTAGAACTTTGCGGAGGAAGCCATTTGACAAATACATCAGAAGTTGGTTTTTTCCATATAGTGAGTGAAGGTTCTGTAGCTAGCGGAGTAAGAAGAATAGAAGCTATCACAGGATTAAAAGCTGCTAATGAAGCTAGTAAATTATTTAGTAAAGTGAAAAATTTAGCACATATACTTAATGCTTCAAAAACAGATGAACTTACTGTAAGAGCCGAAAGTCTTCAAAATGAAGTAAAAAAATTACAGAAAGAAATTAAACAGCTTAAAACTTCAGGTGCTTCTGCTGTTTCATTTATGGATAATTTTGAAGATTTGAAAGGAATTAAATTCTATAATTTAGAGTTTAATGAAGATATTAAAGAAGTTAGGCTATATGCTGATACTATAAAAGAGAGAGTAAAAGACAGTATTGCTGTAATGATAAGCAAAACTGATTCTTCCAACTCTATACTTGTACAGATAACAGGTAATGCATTAAAAGAAAAGAAATTATCAGCTAATAATATAATAAAAGATATTATTGCTGCTGCAGGAGGACGCGGAGGCGGAAAAGATACTTTCGCTCAGGGTTCTATAGAAAATATAGAAAAAGCTAAAGAAGAAATTAATAAATTAAAGAGTAAATGGTTATAAGATTTTAATATGAAGAAAAAGATTATAATTTTCATATTTATAGTAAGTTCTATGCTTATTATTTCATGCTCTGCCAAGGATGTTACATTAAGAAGAATCGAAGATGTACATAAAGCAGAGCAAAAACTTGCTAAAAACCCTGATGATGAAGAAACTATATTAGAAGTACTCAATGCTGCTCAAAATGGAGGCAGAGAAGTACGTGCTGAAGCTATATGGGTACTTGGAAAAATAGAAGCAGATATTGCATACAGTGATTTTCTACGTGCTAGTGTTGAAGATCCTGATTTTAATGTGAGATGTTTAGCCGTTTTGGGACTAGGTAAATTAGAAGCAAATAATCCTGAAGCTATCGATAGAATAAAAAGAGCTATATCTGATACTGATTTGCAGGTTCAGATAGAAGGTCTTAAAGTAGCTGGAAGAATAAATGCTAAAGAGCTTTTAAACTCTATACTAGATAGTCTATCAAGTAAAAATAAATGGGTGAGAATGGCTGCTGTTGAGGCTTTAAAAGATTATGATGATGTTAGAGTTGATAGATCCTTAAATCTATTGGCTTCTACAGATAAAGATTATGCAGTAAGATCTACTATTAATCAGGTAATAGAGTATAGAAAAAATAAGAAAAATACTCCGGCAGAAGAAGAGGAAGTAAAAGAAACAGCATCAGCAGAATAATAACATAGCAGAGGAAAATATATTAAATGAATAATAAAATTAATTTTCTTTTTATATCTATAATAATATTATCTTTATTTATTACTGTATCATGTGCATCAAAATATTCTTATGTTAGAGTAGATGATATAATAGAAAAAAATAGGACTATTGCTGTTGCTTCTTTCACTTTTCCAAAGAGTATGACTAATCAGTATTGGGATAGATTAAAATATTTAAATACTGAGATATACACCGATTTTGTGCTAAACAGCTTCATTAGTAATTTTAACTCTCAAAATGAAATGGTTAAACTTATCACTTTAGAAGAAGCTATAGGAAACAAAGAATTTGCTAATTTACCTAATCATTCTATATTGGGTGCTGATTATGTTGCAGCTACCGGAACACTTGCAACCAACAGATTAAGCGAAGAAACTTTAACATTGCTTGCTGATAAAGTAGACGGAGTAATGTATGCTGAATCGGCTATGTCTTTTTGGTCTCAAAAAGTTACTATAGACTTTGAAATTTATGATATAGATGGAAATTATTTATGGATAGATACTTTGAATGGAGCTTCCTATTATATAATAGGAGATACAGGAGCACCTACCAGACAAACTGCTTATGAAATAGTTATAGCTGATGTTATGAAATATCAAAAAAGACATGCTGAAGAATTGTATATAGTTATAGATCAGGCCATATCAAATGGAGTAAGCGGTTTAAAAGGAAAAGTTCCTTATGCATTCAATACCAATGATATTATATTCACACAAAAAACATTTAGTTTAACTAATGAAGATTATGCAAAAAAGGCGGGTATATATTAATGGCACAAAAACAAAAAATAGAATTAAATTTTAGTGATGTAGATGATTTTCATTTTAAAAAAACATTGAAAGGTTATATGTTAAAGATAGCAGATGATCATTATGTTATAGGCAATGAAGATTTGGCTATTAAAGCAACAGGAAAAACTCCAAAAGAGGCTGCTGAGATGCTTAAAGAACAATTTATAGTGCTTGCTAATGATATAATGTACAAATCTAAGTATGCACCTTTAAGTGAAAGAGAAAGAAAAAAAGTAAATATTATCAATTCTATATGTGATATTGTTTAAAAGTATTTACATAGAGTTTTAAAAAGTGAGTATTATTTAATACTCTACCTTTTTAAAACTTTATAAATTAATTTTTTCTATAATCCTTATATTTTTCCATTAATTCATCGAATATTTTAGCAGCTTCAAATATTAAATAATCGCATCCTTTTTCTTCATCTCTGTAATGTTCTACCAAATAATCGCAATTAATACTATTCATTTTATCATTAAACTTATTTATATATTCTGCTTCTATTTCTTTTAAAAGAGTGCCTTCATGTCCTCTATCTTCTATAAAAGCCTTAGCAAAAGCCATTATTCCTCCTGTTAATATACCGCAAGTTATACCAACAGCCATTCCGCCTCCGAAACCTGCTGCCAATTTCAAATCATTTCTATTTATACCAAGTTCATAAACTTTATTAGCTCCGTAAAGCATTTTCTCAGCACAATTTAAATCTTCTGCTTTACCAAATCCTGAATATAAATATTCATATAATGTCATAAACAATACACCTCTCAATTAAAATTTAATTAAAGTAGAACCCCAAGTAAGACCGGCTCCGAAAGCAGTAAGAAGAACATAATCTCCTTCTTTTATAGCATTAGATTCAAAAGCCTCTGTAAACGCTATACCTACACTTGCTGCAGATGTATTACCATACTTTTGTATATTAATATAAAATTTATCATCATTCAAGCCTAAAGTCTTTGCAACTGCATTCATTATTCTAGTATTAGCCTGATGAGTTATTATAAGTGATAAATCTTTTAACTCTAAATCAGCATTTTTTACTGTTTTATTAATAGTTTCATCGAAAGTTTTTACAGCCTTTTTAAACACTTCAGTACCTGCCATACTTATAGTATTGGTATTATCTTCAACATTCTCCTCTGTAATAGGATTAACACTTCCCCCACCCTTTACTATAAGTATTTCATCATTAGATTCAGCACCTATATCTGTTGAAATAATGCCTTTAGAATCATCTGAAGAAGCCTCTAATAAAGCACTGCTTACACCATCTCCGAATAATATGGCAGTTGTTCTATCCTCCCAATTAAGTATATCAGAGCATTTTTCAGCAGCAACTATCAAAACTTTCTTACATTCCCCGCTTTCTATAAGTGAAGAAGCTGTATTTAAAGCATATATATATCCGGAACAAGCAGCAGATATATCAAATGCAAGACATGAATTCTTTATATTAAATGCCTTTTGAACAAGTCCTGCAGTAGATGGAAATGTATATGATTTTGTTGAAGTGGCTACTATTACAGCATCAGCATCTTCTATTACTGCACCTTTATCTTTTAATTTTGATACAGCCTTAACAGCCATATCTCCTGTACTTTCTTTTTTATCAGCTATTCTTCTCTCTTCTATTCCTGTTCTTGATACTATCCAATCATTATTAGTATCTAATTTCTTTTCTAAATCATAATTAGTCATTACATTTTCAGGTAAATATGATGATAAATATTTAATACTAGCTTTCATATTAATTAAACTCTCTCTTTATATTATTTTATTAATTTTCTTAAAATCAATTTTTATTTACAAAAAGATAACAATCATATGATTTTATGTCAATAGTATTTATAGTTATAATTAACTATATTTTATATATTTTTATCTTTTACTAAATATATCATAGGAACGCTTATCACTGTAACAGCATATTTTACTATGAAATTAAATATAAATATTCCTACTAAAGCATCAAAAGGCAAAGCTCCCCAGAACGCTATAGCAACAAATACCAAATTATCTACAGGTATACTGAAAGCATTACTTATTAATACTCTAAGCCATTGATGTTTCTTTGTTATCTTGGTTACAAAAAGATGATATATCTCTGTGTCAACAAGTTCTGATAATGTAGAACCTACTATAGATGCTATTGCTATTCTTAAAACAGGGCTTAATGTCAATTGAAAAGCCTCATTAAACTCCCAGCTAGCATCTGCTGGTATTTGAGACACTATATAAAAATATATAGGTGAAAAAATATTAATAATTGCTGACACTATTATAAGTTTTTGAGTGTTTTTCTTCCCTATAGTTTTATGCGCCATATCCCTAATTGTAAAAGCTAAAGGATATAAAAATGTACCGCCATCAACAGCTAGATTTAAAACATTAGCTATCTTAACACTTGCTATATTTGATATCATTTGGCAAGCTATATAAGAACAAATAATCAGTATAGTAATAAATGAAATACTAAAATTTTCTTCTTTTTCCATAATTAAAACCCATTAATTTTATATAAGCTGATATATAATATACTAAAAAAATATTTTAGTCTATAATTTTTTTTATAATAAAAAAATTGATTTTATGTAAAAAAATTATATAATTTTTATTATATTTATTGTATATAGATATAAGTAAAAAGGTTATAAAAATGGTATATATTATATTATCAGCAATAGTATTATTAATTTTAATTATTATTCTTATAAAAAGAATTTTCAATAACAAGAAAACTTTATCGCCAAAATATGTAAAAAAGCAAATAGAAGAATTGACAAAAAAAATTAATGAAGATGAAAAAGATTATGTATCTCTTTACCAATTAGCAAAACTTAAAGAACAGATAGGCGAAATAGAAGAATCATTAAAAATATACGAAAAATTGATGCAGCTTTCTTTCTTTAAAGAAAAAGAAGAATTAGAAATATGTCAAAAACTCGAAAGCTTTTATGAAAATTTTGATAAAAATGATGAAGCTTTCAAATATACTCTAAAAATTGCCAGATTAGATTCCAATAATATGCCTTGTAATATTAAAGCAGGAACTACTCTTTGTAATGAAGGATATTATATACTTGCCTGCGATTATTTTAATAAAGCTATATTAAACAAAAATGAATTTGATACAGATAATCTTAAAGCAGCTGCTTTTAGTTTTTTTAAAACAAAAGATTATAAAAAATCTATTGTATTTTTAGAAGAACTTCAAAAAAGATTAGCAAAAGAAAATGATAAAGATATAGATAATATTAATAAAACTTTAATATCTATGTATATGCTTTCTGATGAATTAAATATAGCAAGAGGTTTTATAGAGCAGATTATAATCAATAAACATATTAATAATCAATTATATATGGATAGAATTTATTTGCATATATTGTATAAAGTTCTTGATAATGAAAAGTTTAGAGAATTATATGATAATCTATATAAAAAATATAATATATCAAACCCTAATAAAAAAATATCAGATTTAATATTAGACTATTCTTTCTACTCATATTTTTTAAGAGATATATCTTTATCAAAAAGATTATTTGAAATTATAAATGAGTTAAAATTAACTGAATTAAATAATTATAATTTTGATCTTATAATAAAATATTTATCAGATATAAGTAAAGCTACAGAGCAGCTTAATAAATTAAGAAATTTAATGAAATTGGATAATTCTAAAAATGATAATTATGAAAAATATGTAGAAAAAGAAGATATTCAAAATTGGGAGAGAGCTGTTGATTTATGGGAAGGTTCTTTTATAGATATAAGTTATTTGGCTTCTCTTATAACAATAAAAAATAATATAAATATTAAGAAAATATTAGATGAATTAAAAATAAATGATAATAACAGCAATAATGAAATAAGCTTAAAGATTGTTCAGAAAGTAGATCACATTTATAATATGAATATGATTGACTTTAAAAAATTATGTCAGAATTTAATACGCACAAAATTATCATATTCTATAATACAGGAATATACTGATGCTGCTTCTAAAAGTGATTACGGTGATGAGGTTAATTATATAACATACAATACTAAAGGAAATAAAAGAGATACCACTTTAATATCTTTCAAAAGATGGAAAAAAATTGAAATAGGAGAATTATTAATAAGAGATTTCCAAATGATGATTAATGAATCAGGAGCTAAAAACGGTATTTTAATAGTGCCTGTAACATTAAGTAATAGTGCTAAAAGCTATGTTTCATACAATGATAAAATAACAGTTTATTCAAGAAATCAATTTAATAATCTTCTTAAAGATGAAAAACTATAATAAAAAAATAATCATAAAAATAAAAAAGTGATAGTTTATTTTTATATAAACTATCACTTTTTGAAAACAAAAAATAAGCGAAAATTTATTTTAACATTTCTCTATCTACTAAATCATTAGCAGGAACATAGTCATTTATTACTTGTGAGAAAACTAAAGTATCAACAAAACCGCCTCTTTTTATAGAAAGGAAAAGATCATTATATTCATTTTCAGGCATACCTAATTTCTTCATAGTTACAGCTTTATAGAATACAGCATCATTAGCAAATCTAGTTCTAGGATATTCTGTAATTACTCTGTCAAATAAAGCAATAGCTTCCTGAAGTTCATTTTTATCACTTGAGTAAGTTTGATAAAGCATACCATTCCATAATAATGAAAGAGGTTTAAATTTTTCTATGGAAGTTAATCCTTCTACTTTCTTAAAGCATTCATTAGCTGAAGTAATATGATTTTTAGCTATAGTATTATTAGATTTTAATTCTTTAGCAAGGAAATAATGAACTATACCTTTAAATTGATATAAATGCCCTACATCAACATCTTCAGGTAAATTATTAAAATCTAATTTATTTATATAGTTTAGAGCCTGACTATATTCTTTATTTGCTATCATAACTCTTATTTCTCTAATCATCAAAGGATCATCTTGAGAAGTCCAAGGGCTATAGAAATTATATATAGTAGCTTTTAATGGTCTTTTCTTAACAGGTGCTGCAGATGATGTCACTGTATTATCTGTGTTATCAATATTAGGAATATTTTGACTAGGCTTATTATTTACTGCTTGATTGTTATTATTTGCTGCAGATGACATATTATTTGATGTATTTCCAATATTATCAGAAACGCCATTATTAGTTTCTACAACAACATCATTACTTGATGAATTTTGATATTCCTTTTCTATTTCATTGATATAATCATCTTCTATATTACCTTCTGACGGTTTTTTACATGATATTGTAAAAACTATCAATAAAGCTATTAATATTGCTAAAGACTTCTTTATCATTTTCCGCTCCAAACTTATTTTAATATTGTTTTTTTATTTTCGGAAATTATAAAAAAACCGTTAGAATAATATTTATTGTTACAATATATAATTTTCTATGTTTTTATAATATGATTTTTGTTTATATTCTTCTTCTGCACTTCTGACATAATTATGTATTTTTTTGTCTGCATCTGCAAAATATCTGTCGTAGGCTTTTTTACAGTAATTATCATGCTTGCCTTTTATGCCTGTAGGAGGATTTTCAAACTTGTAAACACCATTAACCCTCCAAAAGTTTAATATTCCTATATTTATAGCATCAACAGGACATCTGAAAGCACAGCTTGTACACATTACGCATTTATTTTTGAATTTGATATTTCCATTTTCATCATTATAAATATTATTAACAGGACATTTTTTAACACATAAATTACAATGAGTACAAATCTTTTTCACTCTAAATAAATTGCCATTAACTTTCATAGCAGGATGCTCTATTCTAAATAAAAAGGCAATGAATCTGCCGAATGGAAATTTCTTTAAAAAGCACTCTTTGCCTTGTAGAACTTCATTAGCCTCTATAACACATAAAGCCTTAGCAGTTTTCCACATCTTAGCAGCAAACTCATCAGTATGTCTGAATATTATATTATAAGGCATTATATAATGATATTCATTGGTAAGTATATAACCCTTTGGCTTAAGTCTTGCCATCAAAGGCTCTGAAGAAATATTATTAATTGTTAAAGGCTCTCCTGAAGTCTTTATAATGAATATCTTCTTATTATCTAACTTTGGAAATAATTTAATTAAATCAAAAATAGGATAAGGGGCATTGAAGCCATGTATAGGATAAGCAAGCCCTACATAATCATAATTTTCAGGATTAGGCATATTATCAAAATTATCACCTACATTATATAATAAAGTTTCAATGCTGTTTTCTTCAAATATTTTTTTATATTCCTTGGCTGCTTTTTCAGTATTTCCTGTTCCAGAAAAACAATATATTACAGCTTTTTTATTTTCTGACATATTATTATCCTATTATGAGTTTTTATATACATCTAATATTAATTATAATTTAATCATAACTAATATAATTAAAAAAATGATTATTATTGATCAATTTTCTTATGATGAGCTTTAAAATCCTCATCAAAATAATAAAGCATATTTTCATCTTCTTTATGAGAATCATACCAAACTTGGGCAAAGTAAGGATTTTTCTTAGCAAGCATATCGAAGTTCCAAGTATAATCAGGCATACATTCCATACACCAATGGCCAGCTTTTATTACAGTAAATGGTGAAGCCTCAAATTCATGTCCTTCAGCACAAGCCCATTTTAATTTTGTATGCAAATCACCTTTAGTCATGCTAGTGCTTAAAAGTTTACCGCCTCTGAACTCGGCAGCTTTTTTAAGATCTTCTATATCAATCTCACTATCTTTTTTACTTTCATCATAACCATGATTAAGAAGTTTAGCATTCTTTATATCAAGTAAAGCTTTATAATCTATATAATTTCCTTCTGAGTCTTTATTTTCAAATAATAAATTAAAATTCTCCCATTTCTTAGGAAGATTATCAAAATTTTCTAAACTTCCGAATGTAGCTATAATCTTTCCGTCTTCTCCATTTCTTCTCCAATATGTAGGCGAATTAGGATGAGGCAAAAGTCTTTGTATAGCAAAGAATGATATTAAAGAAGAAGGTACTATTTTTCCAAATGCATAATACCAATGTGTTTTTCCTATTTCATTCCAATAATCTGTAACAGACTCTTTCTGATAAGAGAATAATTCTTCAAGTTTGTATCCGTCATAATACCAAAGTCCATGGAAATTTCTTGTAGCATTCCAATTAGGCTTCATATATGTTTTAGTTGATCCGCCTATAAGTTTGAATCCGTCATTAAATGTATCATAACCTAAGAGTCTGTTTTCTGATTTGCTTCCCAAATTGAAACAGCCTTTCCAGAAATAATCATCTAAATTTCCTTTAATATCTTCTTCAATTATTCTTTTCATCAATAGTCCGCTGTCTCTTGCAGTTGCCCATTCAAGCGGGGCATTATAACATGTATGAAACATTAATCCATCACTCATATTATCAGTAAGCATTCTGCTATGAAGCATTGCTGTTTGTCTTATTATGACTCTGTTTTCTAATGATGAATCAAGTACATATCTTTCACCTTTTAATTTTGAAAAAGAATATGCATCGTAAGGGCTTATTAATAATGGATCGCCTACCCTGCCCCAAGGGTGTTTTTCATTTCTGTTACCGTAAAGTGCTACTGTTGATATATGCACAAGTTTAGGGCGTTTATCTTTTTCCATTGATTCCAATATATCTACTATATGCTTAACTCCAACAAAATTTGTAAGATGCGCTAATTTAGGGTATCTGTCAGATTTCGGAGGTATCACTGCAGCAAGATTAAGTACATAATGACAGTCTTTCAATAATTTTTCGCAGTCATCTCTTTCATATAAATAACCTGTAACTATCTCTACTCTTTTTCCATATTGTTTTTTAAATTTTTCACCTATTTTTCTGCTTTCTTTTCTTATAAGCACTTTTACAAGCTCAATATCTTCTATTTCCATTAATTGTCTTAATGTTTCAAGGCCCATATTTCCAGTGGCACCTGTTAAAGCTATCGTATATTTCATATAATAATCCTTTATTATTAATAAACCAACTTAAAAAATTTACTATTATTTTACATACTTTAAAAATAAACAGTTTTTATCATATGTAGTATTATATAAGAAATATAATTTTTGTAAATAATGTATTCAAAAGGACTAAAAATGAAATATTGTAAAACAGCATATTTAATATTATTAAGTTTAATAGTTTTTACTCAAATATCTTTTGCTCAAAACAATAATGAAGCATCTCAATTATTTAAATTAATAAATGATGAAAGAAAAAAATCAGGTCTTGATGAATACAAAACGGAAACTCAATTACAAAATGCTGCCAATCAAAGAGTAAAAGAAATAGCAGGCGGAATAAGAAAATCTACTGCTTTACAGGATAATAATATACAATTTTCATCATACTCTGAAGGTTCCATCATAGCAGATATGACTGTAGAAGAAGTATTTGCTCAAATGCTTAAATCACAAAAAAATTTAATACTAAATAATAAATTTACTCATGCTGCTACATCTGTATATGAAAGCAATGGTAAAAAATATTGGGTAATGATTTATGTAGTATCAAGAAATGACAGCATAGTAAAACAGGAATTGAACATACAAAAAGAGAGAGAAAGAGTTGTTGAGTTATGCAATGAAGCTAGAAAGCAAAATAATGTATCTGTTAGTTTAGTTTTAGATGCAAAATTAAGCGAAGCTGCACAGAAAAGAGCTGAAGAGTTAATAAAATTATTCTCACATACAAGACCGAACAGAACAGATTTCTCTACAGTATTAAAAGAATATAACATTGCTTATAAAACAGCTGGTGAAAATATAGCTAACGGACAATTTGATGCTGATGATGTTATGAAGTCTTGGCTTAAATCACCGGGTCATAGAGCAAATATACTTCAGAAAAATTTCGGTAAAATAGGTGTTGGTGTATTTGAATATAATGGCAGATTATATTGGGTGCAGGTATTTACCGATTAATAAGTTTATAATTTATAGAAAATAAATTTTATATAATCTTTTTAATAAAATACAAAAGGTTAATTATAATATAGTATTAATAAAACTGAAAATATTATTTATGTTAAAAACATGACCGCCAAAGTATTAATTAAATTTATGAATTTCCTAAACGCACGGTGAATATATTTTTATATATTATTTTCATTGCATTTATAATCAAATTAATATTTTTAATATTACTCTGCGTGCGGTTAATTAGATAAAAAATTTAAATAAAACTTGGGCGGGTACTGTAATTTCTAATTAAGCTATAAAGATAATTAATATTAAAATTCAAAAATAAAGCAGCAAACTTTAAAGGGTGGGGTATGTAATTAATTTTCATAAATTTATTACTGTGCATTTAATTGTTTTTCATAATTGTATTTTAATATTTCATAAAATATCTTGCAGGTTTTGCTATTTATCTTATATCTATTTGTATCATTTTCTGTAACATATTCTAAATAAACATTTCCATTATAAAAAAATTCTATAAGCTTATCTATACTATTGATATTGTTAAAACCTATAAAAACTAAACTATTTTCTGCATAAATTAAATTAATCTTAGGAATTACAAAAGTATCGACTTCATTATTAAATTGTACTTCTTTTAAACCTTCTAATTGTTTATCAAATCTAATTATAGTTTGTATAACAAATAAATTCTCTTCTATTTTTAGAGTTTTAAAAGATAATGTATTAAATTTTTTCATATTAAATACATAACTGTTTGATTTTTTATCATAACTAAAATATTTTTTTAAAAAATTTTCATCGGCATGAAAACTAATAGAATATCCAGCAAAAACAAAGCTAAAAATTAAAATAAAAATTAATAATATTTTTTTCATGATAAAAACCCTAAATATGATTATTTAATTATAGTTTATTATTAGGAAAATACAATTAAATAAGTTTTTTAATGTATTTTAAATCCCGCCCTTTTAAATTTATAGTTTTAATTTCAATTAAAAATTTTATTTATGTTAGAAGCTAAATAAGAAAAAGCACACCCACCCAAGCGTTATTTAAATTTATAATGCATATACCGCACGGTAAATGCATTTAAATATATTATTTAAATTGAATTGATAATGAAATTTATATTTTTAGCTTTGCCCACCGTGCGTTAAAAATCATGCAATAAAAAAACAAGAGTACCATTTTTCAACAGCACCCTTGTTTTATATTTTTTATTAATTAAAAATAATAAATTTATTTTCCGTTTGATTTAAGCCACTCTTCGTTTATCTTTATTACTTCTAAAACAGCATTCTCGCTAGGACTTCCAATCATTGTCTTGTTGGAAACCTGAGCCTCTGGAGTTATACAAGCATAAATATCATCTTCAAATAAATCGGACTCTTTTTTATATTCTTCTATAGAAAGAGTAGAAAGATTTTTGTTATTGTTTATTGAATATACTACAAGACGTCCAGAAACAGCATGTGCATCTCTAAAAGGTATACCCTTCCTTACAAGATAATCAGCAACCTCAGTAGCATTCAAAAATCCTTCATTAACAGAATTAAGCATATTATCTTTATTAACTTTCATTGTTTTTAATACATTAGGAAGTATTGATAAACAATTCTTAACATTCTCTAAAGAATCAAATATACCCTCTTTGTCCTCCTGCATATCTTTATTGTATGCTAAAGGTAAAGACTTCATAACTGTCAATATAGAAAATAAATTTCCGTAAACCCTTCCTGTCTTTCCGCGAATAAGTTCAAGTATATCCGGATTCTTCTTTTGAGGCATTAAACTTGAACCTGTTGTAAACTCATCATCAAATTCTACAAATTTGAATTCTGAAGTAGAATATAATATCAGCTCCTCAGAAAAACGGCTTAAATGCATCATTATTATTGATAAAGCAGATTCCACCTCAATAACAAAATCCCTGTCAGATACTGCATCTAAAGAATTAAGCATAACATTCTTGAAATTGAGAGTTTCAGCAGTTTTTTTGTTGTCTATCTTGTAAGTAGAACAAGCCAAAGCACCTGCTCCTAAAGGCATAACATCTATTCTCTTGTAGGCATCAGTTAATCTGTCAAAATCTCTTTTGAACATCTCTACATAAGCACCTAAATAATGTGCAAATGTTATAACCTGTGCCCTTTGAAGATGTGTATATCCGCTCATATAGGTTTTTGTATGCTCTTTTTGAATGCTTACCAATGTAGAAATTAAATCTAGTATTAAAGATTTCATATTTTCTACTTTGTTTTTTAAATGCATTCTCAAATCAAGTGCCACCTGATCATTTCTGCTTCTTCCAGTATGAACTTTTTTTCCTACTTCGCCTACTCTGTCAATAAGCCATCTTTCAACTTGAGTATGTATATCTTCTAATTCAAAATCGAATTGAAGTTTATTATTTTCAATATCATCTAAAATTTGTTTTAGACCATTTATTATAGTTACGCTTTCATCAAGAGGAATAATTGAGCATTCTCCAAGCATTTTTGCATGTGCTATGCTTCCTAATATATCCTCTTTGTACATCTTACAATCGAAAGATAATGAAGAATTAAAATCATTAGCTTCCTTGTTAAGCTCTTTAGAAAAGCGTCCTCCCCATAATTTTTCTTTCATAATTAAATATTTAACCCCATTTTTTTAGCTTGCTCTTTCATTAAAGCATTAACTTTTAAAGGTAAACCGAATAATGTAATGAAGCCTTGAGCATCATGGTGATCATATAATTCGCCTGTAGTAAAGCTAGCCAAACTCTGATTATAAAGTGAATAAGGAGAAGTAACACCAGCAGGTATAATATTACCTTTATATAATTTTAATTTTACTTTTCCTGTTACAGTTTGCTGAGTGCTGTCAATGAATGCACATAAAGCCTCTCTTAAAGGAGTAAACCATCTTCCGCTATATACTAAGTCAGTTAATTTATGAGAAACTACATGTTTGAAATATAATGTTTCTCTGTCTAAACATAAATGTTCAATTTCTCTATGAGCAGCATAAAGTATAGTGCCTCCTGGAGTTTCATATACACCGCGGCATTTTATTCCTACTACTCTGTTTTCTAATAAATCAACTATACCAACTGCATGCTTTCCGCCTATCTCATTTAAGTATTTAACTAAATCAGAAGGATAGAAAGTTTTTCCGTCTACTTTAGTTGGTATGCCTTTTTCAAATTCTAATTCTACAAACTGACCTTCATTAGGAGCATTCTCTATAGTGTTTGATAATTTAAGAAGTCTTTCATAATTAGGCATATTAGCAGGGTCTTCAAGCTCTAATCCCTCATGTGATAAATGCCAAAGGTTCTTATCTCTTGAATAAGAATCATCTTTCTTCATAGGAACTTCTATATTTCTGTCTTCCAAATATTTGATTTCTTCTTCTCTTGAAGATATATTCCATTCTCTCCAAGGAGCAATTATTTCAAAGTTAGGAGCTAATGCTTTAACAGTCAATTCAAATCTTACTTGGTCATTACCTTTTCCTGTAGCACCATGAGCTATAGCAGTAGCACCTTCTTCTAAAGCAACTTCAACAAGTTTTTTTGCTATTAAAGGTCTTGCTGCAGAAGTACCAAGTAAATATTTATCCTCATAAGTAGCTTCAGCTTTAACTATAGGATAAATATAATCTGTAACAAACTCGTCTTCGCATTTAACTAATCTGTATTTTACAGCACCAGTTTTTAAAGCTCTTTCCTCTAAGCCGTCAGTTTCTGTACCTTGACCAACATCTACACATACAGCGATTACATCATAATCATAATTCTCTTTAAGCCATGGTATAATAACTGTAGTGTCCAAACCGCCTGAATAGGCTAATACTAATTTTTTTTTCATGATAAATCCCTTCTTTACTTATAAAATGTTTTTTCAATTATTATATTTATTGGGCTTTGCCCTTGAGAAGTACACAGATGTACAAGAAGCATACCCGAATGAAGTCTATATTACGTGAGGGTAACATCTATTTACTTTACTGAGGCTCTACATACCTACAATAAAAAAGTTTATGATACATATATAAAAAATATATGAGTTGGCAAACTGTAATTGTTTCAATATATACTTAAAACATTAGTTTTCCAAAAATAACATTTTAAATTTATATTATTTGTGGGGACTAGCCCCCACACCCCCAGTTCTTTTGTTGACACAAAGAACCAAAAAGACTGCATTTTTTATATCTTATATTTTTAATAAAAATCAATAAAATAGAATTTTATATTATCAATAATTTATTATTACATTCTAAAAATTATTCTTTTACTATACTGCTCATTATAGCCATTTGAGCATGCATTCTGTTTTCTGCCTCTTCATAAATATATTGAGAATTCATATTGAATACTTCTTCGCTTATCTCCTCTCCTTTATGAGCAGGCAAACAGTGAAGTGCTATAGCTCCTTTATTAGCAAGATCAAATAATTCTTTAGTAAGAGTAAAGCCCTTAAATATATTAAGTCTTTTTTCTTTTTCACTCTCCTGTCCCATAGAAGCCCATACATCTGTATAAACTACATCGGCTCCACTTACTGCCTCTTTTACATCATTAACAATATCAACAGTACATCCTGTATTTTTTGCTATGTTCTTAGCTACTTCTATAGTTTTTGCATCCGGTTCATAACCTTTAGGAACTCCTACTTTAATATTAACTCCTAAAGATGTACAGCCTGTTAAAAGACTATTACAAACATTATTACCATCGCCTATATATGTTAATGTTAAGCCTTTCAATTTACCAAAATGTTCTTTCATAGTAAATAAATCCGCCATAATCTGACAAGGATGTGAAAGATCTGTCAAAGCATTTATAACAGGTACTTTTGAATATTTAGCAAAGTCTTCAACATCACTATGAGCAAAAGTTCTAATCATAATCAAATCGCAGTATCTAGAAATAACATTAGAACTGTCTTCAATACTTTCTCTCTGTCCTAATATAATCTCATCTTGCTTTAGTACGAAAGCATCTCCTCCTAATTTCTTCATTCCTATTTCAAAACTTAAACGAGTCCTTAAACTAGGCTTTGAAAAATACATCACCATAGTTCTATTTTTCATTATATCAATTTCTTCTCTATTTCTTACCTTTGATTTTAACTCGAAGGTATAATCAATCAATGCTGATAACTCTTCGCTTGTAAAATCTTCCAAATTAATAAAATGTCTTCCTGATAAATTAACTTTTTTCATAATTTTTTCCCGTTTAAATTTTAATATTATTTTTTTGAGTAATACTATATATCGTTTTTATAATTTTGCAATATTATGTTTCTATAATTTTATAAATTTGAAAATAAAATATATAAAAAAAACGTATAACATAAAACTATGCCATACGTTTAATTAAGATATAAATATTCTATATTAAACTTGCTTATTTACTAATACTGATAATTTCCTATTAACAACATGCTCTTTACCTTTGTTGTTATAGCCTACTTTTTTGCTTTCATTCAAAACTTCTTTCATATTTGCAAATAAATCTAAAGCTTCATCAAAAAGTTTAGGAGCCAATTTATTTAAATGTTTTAATCTAGCCATTAAAGTAACTAATTCAAGGCGTAAAGCTGATATTCTAGCTGTTTTATTCAATGGTATTCTTCTAATAATATCAGATAATGTTGCTGTTTCTGATAAATGAGGGAATTTATTTAATACTATCAAATCAATAACATTTTCTCTCATTTTTCTAAGCTCATTAGCTTCAGTCATTTTTTCATTTTGATGATCACAATATAAATGTATATCCTGTAATCTTGTATTGATTATAGAATTAACCTTTTTTTCTTCATCTTCTAATATTATTTTGTAAACTTCTATTTCTTTGGATAAAAGAATCTCTATTTTTGTAAGTTCTTCATATAAGTTAAACATAAATACCACCTTTAAGTTAAAGCCGATCGAAATTATTAATCAGCTATGTGAGAATTTATCGGCAGTTATTATGATTACTTTACATAATTTTTTTAAATATTTTTATTAATTTTCTATATCTATGGATTTTATAGCCTCTAAACAGATATCTCTATATTCAGGCTCAGAATAAGTAAACCAAGCAAGCAAAGCAAGTTTTTTAGCCGCACAAGCTACTGTAATAATATGATCATTATCTTCTAATTCTTTTTCATATACTATACTTTCTATTTTACCGCTTTGAGATTTTATATCTAGCTTTTCCCCTTTATCTTCTCCGGCAATATCTATCTGTTTTAGTACATATTCCATTATTACATCTATCTCTTCATTAGCAAAAGAGTAAACCTGCATAGCTATATATACATTAATATCTTTGAATTCTATTAAAGATTTATCATTTTTGAATACATTCATACGCATAGGCAGAATAATAGTGAATCCTGCCGCTATAGGATAACGAGCCTTTTCAAGTCTGAATCCTATTTGAAGAGACTGCTGCTGATTAACAGTCTTTTTACTTTCTATAAATTTAGCCAAATTTTCATCATCTAAATAATGAGCAATATCAATAAGTATATCCCAAGGATATTTTAATGAAGCATCCTTTTTATATGATTCCTGAAAAGCATACATAATTTTTTTATACATAGTCTTTTCTTTGTTGTCAATAGCCTCTCTAAATGGGAAATAAAGCCAAATCATACTAATAAAGCTTTTAAACCAAAATTTAGCATTCATTTCTTCAGTATCCCATATGAAGAAATCTGCTGCTAAGGTTAATCTATCCTCTTCACTAGCATCTATAAAATCAGTAAACCAATTTTTGCCCCAATATCCTAAAGAAGACAAAGCAAAATACTCCTTTTCTATTACAGGGTAATTGTAAGGCATAGATATCAAGAAATTGCTGAAACCATTATCATGATGAGTTATAAGCATTTTAGCATAATCAGCCAGAGAATTAACAAAAAATTTCTTTAAAGCTTCAAAATCTCTGCTATTAAAATAACCGCTAGGATCTTTATGAACAGAATCCTCTCTAAATTCTATATCAAGCCTTCTAGCTATTCTATCCAAAACACCTACTATAAATCTATGATATCCGGCCCCGAAAGAACCTGTAGTTATAGTTATGAATAAAGTATCTGTTTTAAACTCAAAATATATAGGATCAGCGGAAGGATGAAAAGAATATATAAGAGTGCTGCCGTCTTCTATTATAGAAAACTCCGAAATCATAACAAGCGGATTAATATTAACTTCATTTAAAGAAGAAACTATCGCTTTAAATAATCTGTCTTGGTTAGGAATAACCCTTCTATTATCAAATGTCGCTGACAGCAAAAATTCTACATTCATTTTAATAAAATTCTACTTATTTTTTTATAATATTTACATTATAATATAATAACATTTTTTATTATTTTAGCAATATATATTTGATAAAGTTTTATATATAAATAGTAAAAATATAAAATTTAATACACTTTAACGATATAAATACTTGACTTTTTTTTAATGATATGCTATTATAAATTAACATTTCAAAAGAAAGGGCGATTAGCTCAGCTGGGAGAGCGGGTGCCTTACAAGCACTAGGTCGGCGGTTCGAGCCCGTCATCGCCCAATTTTTCCCCTTTACAGATAAATCTTTTTTGATAAAACTTCCTATTAAATATGATTTTTTTAACGATAATAAATTTGAATTTAATATTAATACATGTTAATATTATGTAAACAAATAATTTTTTTATAGAGTAATGATAGAATAATATGACCGTTTTTCAATATGTTTTAGTAATAACAACTATACTAGTAGTACTAGCACTGATAAGCTTTATAATAAAGGCCGGATCTAAATACAAAATATTTACAATAGCTCTTATGACAGTAATTGTATCATCTATATCAGCGGTAGGAATTATATATATAAACAATACTAAAGATATAATGTCCGGTTCTGATTTAAAGCAAATTCAGCTTGAAGAAGAGAAAAAAAGAATAAGAAAAGATATAATAATAAGACCAGGAGCAATAGAAACTATAGCTCTTCATTTAGCTTATTCAAATAGAATATCACCTCCTACTATAAAAAACAGGGAACTAGGATTTTATTTAGACGGAATATGGTTTAACTGGGCTAATGGAAAACTTTTAACCGATGAAGATATGACCAATCAGGATAATTATATACCTTTCGGATTTTATTCTTATACTGTAGACGGAATGCCTGAAGTACAGCAGGAAACCCCTGAAAGAACTAAAGAACTTCAGGAATATTACAAAAGAAGAGTTAATAATACAAAATATATCAATAATAAATTCTTAGATACTCTTTATGACGGAACAAGCGAAAGGAGTATGGTAAAGCATATAAGTACAAAAAGTATATTAGGATACAAAGTAAGAGTTCATGATTATGTGTATGAACCTCTATCTAATGTAAGTGTAGAAGTGAAACTTATAGCACAAACTAATCAGGAAGTTGAAAATTTCTTAGATTCTTTGAAAATAGTAAGCGGATATGTTTGGAAAATAATTTCAAAAAGTGCAAGCAGAAGCTATCATAGTTATGGTGTTGCTTTCGATACTTTGCCTAAAAAAAATAATGGTAAGCAAATATATTGGGCTTGGACTAGAGTTAATAATAAAGCTTGGTATGCTGTGCCTTATGATAAAAGATGGCATCCTCCTAAAGAAGTTGTAAAAGTATTTGAAAAGTATGGTTTTATATGGGGCGGTAAATGGCATAATTATGACACCATACATTTTGAATATAGGCCGGAACTCATTATATATAACAAAATAAAAAATGATGAAGATGCTACATACGAGCTTATAGAAAAATACGGCATATTCTAAAATTAATCTGCAGAGAAATATAAAATGGATAATACTATATTCACTAAAAATATAGAGCTTTTAAATAAAAATAAATATAATTTCAGGGCTGTAAAAAAATTAATAGAATATAATGCATCTAATAATAAATATCAATTAAAGCAGGCTAAAAATGATTTGTTTGCTGTTATGTATAATAATAAGCCTTTGACTTCTCTATATAATCCTATGGAAGAAGCTAAAAGATTAATATCTCAATTCATAACAAATAACAATGAACATATAGGCATATTTTTATCTATTGCATCATTCTTTCATATAGAATATTTTTTATCTTTAAATGAAAATAACAAAGCAATAATAATAGAAAAAGATATAGAAATAGTTAAGATTATTTTAGAAAATTTAAAGCCTTCAAATGAAAATATATTAAAGAATACCATACTCATTTTGAATGAAGATTTAGAAAATATATTGGCATTCTTTAATTTTTATATGAATGATAATGATTCTAAAAAAATAGTTTATATAAGACATATAAGAGCTTCAAATATAGATGATGAAACAAGAGAATATTATGACAATATTAATATATCGCTTGCCAACAGTATAAAAGAAAAATTAATGTCATTAACATCTAATTATTATTTTGCTCCTGTATGGGCTAGAAATACATTATATAATATGCATTTCAATGAAGGATACTCTATAAAAACATTCTATAATATATTAAAAAGAGAAACGCCTGTTTTATTAGTATCTGCAGGTGCCTCAGCTGATGATTATATAGAAAACATTAAAGAACTATCAAAAACACATTTTGTTATAGTATTATCGCATGCTTTTAATAGCTTAATAAAAAATAATATAAAGCCTGATGCTGTTGTATCTACTGACGGCGGTTTTTATTCGTCGATACATTTAAAAGAACTTATTAAAAAAGAAAATGAAAATATAAATATATTCACTACGCATACAGCATATCCTTTTCCTCTCACTCATATAGAAAACAAAAGAATATTTTATTTCTCACATGATGAAAGTTTCGAAAAGATATTATATCCTATAAATGATGATGATAATAACAATATATATTTCTATATGGAAGGAAGCGTTATAATGCCTGCTTTAAGAATAGCATATATGCTCAATCCTAAATATATATTGCTTGCAGGATGTGATTTTTGTCATATTGATGATAAAACGCATTCTAAATATTCAAATGCTTCAGCCCATGATTATATTAACAGTAGTAAATTAAAAACTTTTGAATCTGCTAAATATAAAAGGCTTAATGATAATCAAAAAATAAAATGCTACGATAATGTTTATAGAAATACTTCTTCATCACTTTTGAGTTATAAAAATCATTTTGAATCTTTAATTCAGGAGATTTCTGAAACTACTGATATTTTCACTTTAACAGTACAATCTGCAAGCATAAAAAATGTAAAAATATACAATAATAACAATATAAATTCTAACAATAAAAATATAGAAATTAAAAACTATTTAAAAGAGAATATAGATAAAGAAAAATTAGTGAAAGAAATAGATAATTTTATAAATAACCTCAATAAAGAAAATATGAGTAAAGAAAATTTTAATAACAATATGAAAAATATTGCTGATATAATATCACCTTGGCATGTTGAAAAATTTGAGAAGTCTGTTATAAGCTATGAAGAGTTAAAAAACTATATGAATAAATGGTACAATGATATAAAATTGCTTATTTATTAAAATAATAATAATTTTTTTATTTCTAATACTTTACAAAAAATTAACGAGAATTATAATTAGTAAACATAATATATAGTTGAATAAAATTAATAAAAATACAGGAGAAGTAAAAAACATATGAAAAAAATTGTATTTGTGTTTATAACATTATTAACAATATCAATACAGGCATTCTCTGCTGCTGTAACAACACATTATAATAATTGGAAAATAAGAAGAATAACATATAACAATACTGATACAAAAACTGTTACAATGACTATAAAAAACAATAATAGTTTAGAGGTATATATAGCAGCTAGAAATAATCAAGTTAGTGTAAGCATAAACTGGTATAAAGATAAAGTAGATGAAAATACTCCTGTAGTAGAATATAGTTTCAATAATTCACCTTATAAATCTGTAGAGCCTTTTATGAGATCTTCAAGTGATAATTTCGATATATTATACACAATATCACCTGCTTTTGGAATCATACAGGAAAAAGAAGTTATTGAGTTCTTAAGCAGATTAATAAACAGTAAAACTCTATCAATAAAACCTAGTAGTAATAGTCAGGCATATACTATTGATATTACAGGATTAAAAGAGGCAATGCAGAAAACTGATTTCTCTGGAACTCTATTGGAAAAATATAAGAGTCAGATATTACAACAATAAATATTAAAAATTTTGCTTTTATTACGCACTCAAAGCAAAACTAAAAATATAATTTTAATAATAATTCAAATTTTATTATATTATAAAATTAAGTTCATCGTGCGTTAAATAGATTATAAATCTAATTAACACTTGGGCGGGAACTAAAATTTCTAATGAGGCTATAAATATAATTAAGATAAAAACTCAGAATAAAGCTATAAATTTTGAAGTGCGGGGTATGTAAGTAATTTTTTAATTTATTTACCCACCGCACGCAGAACAAAACTAATAATATAATTTTAATAACAATTCAAATTTTATTATATCATAAAATTTAGTTCATCGTGCGTTAAATAGATTATAGATCTAATTAAAACTTGGGCGGGAACTAAAATTTCTAATGAAGCTATAAAGATAATTAATATAAAAACTCAGGATAAAGCAGAAAATTATAAAGGGCAGGATATATAAATAAATTTTTAAACTTATTTTTTATATTTAAAACCTATAAATACATTAAAGTTATACTGTGCATAATAAATATTTTTTATAAGCACAATATAACTTTTAAATAGAAAATTAAAATCCTAATTCTTCATCTATAAATATAATATGTATTCTGTCTTTTATATGGCATTTATTAACTATAATAGTATAGGCACATAATCTTTTTTCTATATCGCAATTTGCTTCATCGCAAACCATATTTCCTGTACAGCAAGGATTATCTACCTTAAATCTTACAGAATTTTCACCAGCAGCAATACTTCTTACTCTTTTTACAGCATCTTCAACTGTATTACAAACCTTATTCCTTCCAACAATTAAAAATACTTTTTTAGGTCCGTAAATAGTAGCAGCAACTCTGTTTCCGCCACCGTCTGTTGATACTATATCACCATTCTTTGTTATTGCATTAGCTGAACATAAATAAACATCACTGCTAAATGCTTTAATCTCTGCTTCAGCTTTTAATTCTTTATTATTTCTATCTACAAAATTCTTATAGTTTTTTAAATCTTCTAATATTCCCATTTGATTGACTGATGTGCTTCCTCCGAAAGTAATAGTATCATCTTCTTTAATAAGAGATAAAATAAATTTCTTTGCTTCTTCTTTATTTGAAAAACTATCGAAAGCAAAACCTTTTTTATTGAATTTATCTTTTAAAACTAAAGATAATTTTTGAAAATATTCTTCCTGTACTGTCATAAAAAATCCCTCACTTATTTTAAACTTTGATTTAGTATAGTATAAGTAATATTTTTTTCAAGTAAATAAAATTTTATTCTAATCCCCCGCCATCTATATTTTATTATTTAATTCATACATTTTAATTTATTATATTTACTAATTCAATTAAAAATTTTAACGCCCGCCCAAGATTTTTTAAATTTCTTACTCTATTACCGCACGCAGAATAAAACTAAAAATATAATTCAAATTTTATTATTTTTTTAATTTCATTTACCGTACGTTAAATAGATTTTAAATTTAATCATCACTTGGGCGGGAATGCTTTTTTATTTTGCATTAAAAAATATTTAAGGGTTATAAAATGAAATAAAAGCAATATAGTATAGGGGCGGGATATGTAAAATAAATTTTAAGTAAAATACATTGACATAAGTTATTTTTTTTACAATATCTATATCAGTTTTTATTTAGGTTATTATTATGAAAATAGTATTATCAATTATATTAATTTTATTTAATATTAACATTTTATATTCAATAAGTATTTCTCCAGAAATTGGTATATTTATGAATATAGGCGGTTCAAAAATTTTTACTAAAACAGAAGTAAATCAGAATGAATATTCATACCTAGTTGATTTCAAAACAATAAAAGGCGATATATTTGTAGATTTTGAAGCTATTTTTCAATTAGGTGTAAAAAACAATATTAATAATAATATAGTTCTGGCTTAACTTCTCTTTTAGAAATAGGATACAGCCCATATATAATAAGTACAACATATAAAGGTAATGATAAATATAAAGATTATACTTTTACAGATATAGTTTATCTTTATAATTTAGTTTTAGGTGCTTTAGAAAAAATAGTTTTTAACAATTTTTCTATAGGTATAGGAGCAGGTGTATTATTTCCAATATCTGGTTATGGTATTTCAAATAATCCTGAGAATGTAATAACATCTGTACTTATGCCAATAAGAAATGCCTCAATGATTTCACCTTATAGTAAGGAATTAGATTATGCATATATAAAAAAGATATTTAAAGTCCTGTTGCACCATATATAAAGATAACTGCTGAGTATGCATTAAGACCTTATAAAATGGATAATGCTGAAATGGATTTCGTACTTGGAGTATATTTGAATATAACTTTGGTATGAAGTATGATACTTCTGTATTAAATAGTATTATACCAGAATTACATAACTATTATGTTCCTAGCGGCGGAATGTTATATAAATATGATTATTCCAATTTAGATTTTGGGTTTACATTTGGTGTTTCTTTTAGAGCTTTAGAATAATTTAATATTTAATAAAAACTGTCATGATAATAAATATATTATGGCGGTTTTTAATTTTATTATAATTACCACCCTTTATATTCTATTATTTTTATTTGAGTTTTTTAATTTTATTATCCTTATCACTTAATAAGAAATTTCAGCATCCACCCTAGCTTTTTTAAATTTAAAAATACTCGTTACGCACGCAGAGCCGAATTTAAAATATAAACTAAATTATCAATTCAACTAAAATAAAATATAAGAATGCATTCACCGTGCGTTAAATATAGATTATAAATTTAATCAACACTTGGGCGGGCATGTTTTTTCTTTTTTATTTATTAAAGAAAATGAAAATAAATGAATGTAATTAGATTAACAAATATATATGGCGGGATTTAGTAAAAACTATAAAATAAAAAATAGCCAGTCCCATTATAAAAATGAGACCAGCTATTTTTAAATTAGTATGCTATAAACGTACTATATCACTGAACTAAACGTAAAGCGCCTTGGTTCATAGTATTAGCTTGAGCCAACATAGCTAAATTAGCCTGACTTAAGATTTGGTCTTTAGCAAATTTAACAGAAGTTTCAGCCATATCAGTATCTCTTATTCTGCTTTCAGAAGCTGCAGTGTTCTCATAAGCGATCATCAAGCCTTGAGCAGTAAGCTCTAATCTGTTTTGATAAGCACCAAGATTAGATCTTTGTTTAGAAACTTTCATTAAAGCTTCATCAACTATACCTATAGCACTGTTAGCTTTGTCTATAGAAGAAATAGAAATACCAGTACCTTCAGCAGTTTGTAAACCTAAAGCAGCAGCAGTCATAGTTCCTATATAAATTCTTCTTCTTTCATCCATGTTTGCACCCATATGAAACCACATAGAAGCAACTGGAGCTCCGCCTTCATTAGGGTTAGAGAATCTTCCAGTTAACATGTTAAGAGTATTGAACTGAGCTTGGCTAGCAATACGGTTAACTTCGTCTACTAATTGAGAAACTTCAACTTGAATAAGCATTCTGTCAGCATCAGTATAAATACCGTTAGCAGATTGTACAGATAATTCACGTATTCTTTGTAAGATGTCTTGGCTCTCTTGAAGATATCCTTCAGTAGTTTGAATGAAAGATATACCATCTTGAGTATTTCTTTCAGCCTGACGTAAACCGCGAATTTGTGTTCTCATTTTTTCAGATACTGCTAATCCAGAAGCATCGTCGCCAGCTCTGTTGATTCTCATTCCAGAAGAAAGAGCAGCCATATCTTTAGAAAGGTCTACGTTTCTAAATTTTAAAGTACGTTGTGCATTTATAGCACTAATGTTGTTATTGATGATCATCGTCATCCTCCATGATATTTATTCAAAAAGGCATCCGTGCCTAATTGGCAAAAAATATTAAAGAGAATTTAAGGTATTCCGACAATCTAATTAACTATATGAAGTTGCCAAAATACCATTAAATCCTATATAAAGAATATATTATAACGCCAATAAATATATTCTTAATAAATTATATGGTATCAACTAAGCAAATAGGGAGTTCGAGACCGCCAAATACTTGAACTCTCATTTTGCTATACAATAATTTTCGGCCCTGTCGGCATAAAGTTTAATTTGGTTTAGCATTTTTTTCTCTTTTTTAATAAAAAAAATCTAAAAAACATACTGTATTATACATATCTTACATATGATGCGAAAAAATTATAAAAACATCGTTATTCTCACAAAAAATACCTAAATATAATCATAAAAATCATAAAAATTATATCTATTTTATCAATTTTTTGATTTTTTAAGCATTATATTTTTTAATCTTTAATAATTTTATTAATTTTTTTTATAAATTTTTCTCTAATTCCCTACCCTATAATTTTTTTAACTGTTTATAATACATTAATTACATTTTATTTTTAATTATCTTATTATTTTAGATTTAAAGCCTAATATTTTTTAATTTTTTATTCTTATACCTCACTCTAAGTAAAATTAAAAATATATTTGAAATTCAAATATAATTAATATCAAAAATTCTATTAACCGTGTGCATAGAACATTTTTAATATAAATAAAGCTTGGGTGGGGATTAAAATTTCTGTATTGGCATTGAAGAAAATGAAGAAAAGTAAAATAATAATTTTATGCCAAAATACAAAAGAATAAATGGCGGTGTATGTAAATAATTTTTTTAATTTATTTTAATTATATTACTCTAAAAATGATAAATTTTAATAAAAATTTCCAATTTTATTCTAATTTTCATAGCAAAATATCGTATTTACAGTCAATTTTATAGTATTTGTAAATATATTTTACATTTATTCTTGACATACTATCTATTTGTGTATTATATGTATTATAATACCGTATTTTATTTAATTTTTGTAAATTTATTGTAAATTATTCGTAAATAAATATTGCTTAATTTTTACATTCTGCTATAATTATAAATGTAAAGAGATTTTACAATATACGCTATAAGGAGATACAATATGACTAACAGCTTAAACCTTTTTATTAAAATTACACCTAGCCAATTACCTGAGAATATTAGAAGATTTATAGCTTCTAATTACAGCAAAGCTAAAATCGTTTATATCGATAAAGTGAAAGATCAATATGAAATTAAATTAAGTAATGGTATTTATATCAACTTTGACAAAAACGGTTCTTGGAACTATATAAGCAGCGATGACAAATTATCTGAAAATATACTTCCAAAAACTATAGCAAGTAAAATTAAAAACATAATGAAAAAATACAATAATACTTATATATTTGAAATCAATAAAAGAATAGAGTTCTATAGAGTAAGATTAACTAATTCTTTAGAAATCTGCATAAGAAACAATGGTCAATTAATAATGGCATAACTTTTATCATTTTGTATCTCTCTAAAGTAATTAATATATATAAGGCTTGAGTCTTTAATCAGATTCAAGCCTTAAATATTTTTAAACATAATATTTTTATCCTATAAATAAACTAAACAAATAAGAACTATGCAATATCAATAATAATGATGGAAGTAAATTAACTGCACTTATCTGTTTTATCTGAGCTATACTCAAACCAAGTACAAAAGTTAAAAGTACACCTATAGCCACAAAATCATTAAGCATTGTAGTTGATATAAAAGGCATGAAAAATTTAGCTATATAAAAACATATACTAAGTATTATAAACTGAGGTATTATAATTAAATTCATTGCAGTACCTAAAATTGTAGCAAATATAGTTGCCTCAAATATATTCATAATAGCCTTAGATAAAAGTATGCTGTAATCTCCTGTTATAGCTTAATTAATAGCTCCAAAAATATTAGTTCCGCTTGTACAGAATGTAACTACCACTATTAAATAAAAAGCCATATAATAATCTTTATTTCCATGTATTTTAAAATTAAGTTTTTCAATAGCATTATGAAATATATGTTTTACCTTTGAATCTAAATCAATAATCTCACCTATCAATGCTCCCAAAATTAAAGCTAATATTATAGCAGCTAAAGAAGGAAATTTTATGACAGAAGCCATACCTATAGCCATAGCGGAAAGTCAAAATACTACATTCATAGGATTTTTTATTTTATTAGGTATTCTATTTTTTATTATACTTCCCAAATTAGTACCAATAAATACACATATACAATCTATTATTATTCATTTAGGTATCATATGAATTCTACAATTTTTGAACGAAGTTCATTAACATGTAAAAATAAAATGTAAAGTTTAATTCATTTAATTTAATTAAAAAAATAAAATAAAGGTATATAGGGTATTGACAAAAAACTGTTATATAATAAAATAATAAAAACTAAGAGAATATATGAAAAAAAGTAAACAAAAATGCAATCGCTTCAATTTTGGGTGATTGCATTTTTGTTTTATTATTTTTACGCACGCTAAAAAAATCATAAATAGAAACTAATTATCAATCAAATTCAAATTATATATCAAATTAAGTTAAACGTGCGTTATATAAATTTTTTAAATCTAATAACATTTGGGCGGGTACTGAAAATTTCTATTAGGCAAAAGCTTCAAATAAAATTTTAATTGAAAAATAAGTTTATAAAACATAAAGGTCTGGGTATGTAAATAAAGTTTTTAAACTTAAATTACATTTGCCAACCCTTAGGCTTTTTATATTCATTAGTTATTTTTGTGTTATATTTCTTTTTAGTTTTGCTTTGTTATTTTAACACCAACCCTAGATTTATTTAAATTTAGAAAATATTTACCGCATGAATAATGAAATTATAAATATTTGCTTATTCTAAAAATAAATTCAATTACTTATAAAATCTTCACACCATGCGTAAACCAATATAAAGTTAATTACATAGATATTATTATTTTTCCATCTGTATGTTTTTGTAAAATGCATTTTAAAGCTTCTGATGCATTATCAATATTAAATACAGTGGAATATATTTTAGGTTTTATATTTTTATCTTCTACAATTTTTGTAATTTTACGAAGCTGTTCTCCGTCAGCACGCACAAACATAAAACGGTATTCTTTTTGCTCCTTCATTGCTTTTTTATCATATTTAGAACCGGCAAGAGAAAATAATAATTTTTTGAAGAAAGGAAATTTATTGTCTTCAGCAAATTTTTTATTAGGACTGGTTCTCAAACTTAAAAGACGTCCTCCTTTTTTTAATACTGATAATTCTCTGTCAAATTCATTTGCTCCAAGCGTATCTATAACATGATCCACATTTGAAACTAATTCTGAGTAATTTTCTTTATTATAACTAATATATTTATCAGCACCTAAATTAATGAAATGTTCTTTTAATCTTTCACTTCCAGAAACTATAACATTTAAACCTAAATATTTAGCAATTGGAACAGCAAGTTCACCAAAACTTCCAGAACCTCCAGTTATTAAAACAGTTTGTCCGGATTTTGCCTCCAATTCTTCTGTAAATGCTTGATATGCAGTAAGAGCAGTTAAAGGTATCGCAGCCGATGTAATAAAATCATAATCCTTAGGCATAAGAGATATAAACTTACCGTCCACTGCTACATACTCGGCAAAAGCACCTATCTTTGATATAGGCAAGCGAGTATAAACTTTATCTCCTTTCTTAAAATCGGTTACATTCTTACCTACACTTTCAACTACTCCAGAACATTCATTACCTAATGTTAAAGGCATTTTATAATCTTGTATAAGTCTTACTGCCCCTGTTAATATTAACATTTCAAGAGGGTTTACTGCTGCAGCCTTTACCTTAATTAATACATCATTATCAGAAATCTCCGGTATTGGAATATCTGCAATATCTATATCTATTTCCTTTGAATATTTTTTTATTTGAATAGCTTTCATAATATCTCCATTTTTTGTTTTTTATAAAAATATATTTATGTGAAATATAAATCAATATAAAAATTCTGCTCATTTGGAAATTTTGTTGTAATAACGATAGTATTTCTATATATAGAAATGTAATAATGATACATACAACACATATATTGCCTATATTAGAAATTAATAAAAAATTAATGAATAAGTTTTATCTTAGAATTAAAGTTATTTTACTATGTTATTTTAAAGTTATTATATATTTATTAATATTAAAAAAATCTGCACAACGTACGTAATTCAACAAACATATATACCGTATTGACAAAAAAACTATATACATTAGAATTGAAAAACTATATATGATAAAAAATAATTTTAATTAAAGAGTAGTTAAATGAAAATTAAAAAGAAAAAAAATGACAGCAAAGATAATGTAATAGTTTTAATAATATATCTCTTCTTATCTTTAATTATACCGTCCACTGCAATATCATTTTTTGCTATGGCTGATAAAAATATACAAGAAAAAAAAGAAATAATATATAATGATAAAGAAATAATAGATAATAATAAACAAACTAATGCAGCAAATTTTGACAAAGAAGAAGTACTTCAAAAAATAATAACATCATTATTATTAAAAGGAAATTCATCATCTAAATATAGCGGCTCAAAAGTGGATTTAAAAATTCTTGGTATAAGAGTATTAATTGTATATGGACTGACTTATATATTATCGCTTGCAATTACCGCAATTATAGCCCAAAAATATTATCATGAAGATATAAAAATAAAAGAAGATATTAGAGAGACTATAGGAACAATATTAGTAGGGTTGATTACTCTGGCATTAATTGCATTCATTTTAATAGTAGCAGTAATAAATATGGAAAGTAATAGAGAATATTTAGCTTTCAGCGGAGTGATTTTCGGTTTTATAGCCTGTATTATCATTAGAAAAATATCATAAATTTATTAGTATATACCTAAACAACTATATTTTGTCAAAAATAAATTTATATTTTTAATTTTATATCTGGGGCTTTGCCCCAGACCCCACTTCTTTTGGTGCCCCAAAGAAGCAAAAAGACTACATTTGGACTTTAATTTAATAAATTATATTACATGTAAGACATTTTTAGTATGATTTAGTACTAATTTTTACACTTGCACTTTCACGAAGCGTATCCGAGCTTGCCGAGGATATAAGGTTCTTTGACGCTATCCGCTGCGACCGAAGGAAGTACATTTAGGTAGGCGTGCGGCGGGAAAAAGAACAATAAAAAATTGACAAAGTTAAAAATTTTTAGTATATACCTAAACAACTATATTTTTTGTTTTATATTCAGTCAATAATTCAATAAACATCTATACTGTATTGACAAAAAAAGCATATATAATAAAATCATTATGAGGATTATGAAAAATAAAATGCTATTTAATTAGACATTTATTAATTTACACAATACAGTTTTATTTCCTATATAAAAGTCTATATTATAATAAAAAGTATTGTCTTTAATTTTTCTAATCATAATATCTATAAAGGCTTAAAAGTCAGTTATGATAAAAAAACATAAAGAAGAAAATATTTATATAAGAGCTATTATTTTTATTGTACCTACTATGGCAATAATGATATTGTTGATACTATTTATTATTAATGCACCTACAATAGTAACTAAGCATGATGTAGTAAATAATAAATCAGAAACAATGTATAAATATTCTAAAAAACATGATTTACTTAATTCAATTATAAGTTTTATAACTCCAAGCCGTATTCACTATAGGAAATTTGAATGTATTCCTGGGAGTTACGATTATGTTTTTTCTTAGCTTTGCATCGGCTCTGTTTTGTAATTTAGCAATTCATAAAATAAAAAAGAAGGATTAAATAAACAGGAATTACAGTTGGTTTACTACTCGCAAAGATATTTAAGAATTAAGGAGATATTATAAATATCTATGAAAGATATTATTTTTAATTTAATATACAAAATCAATATACCAGAAAATGATTTATTTAGAATGTCGGCATTATTTTTATGCTCTTTTATAATAGTGTTTTTAATATTAGTATTAATTAAAGGAGATTTTAGCTTTAATGAGTTCATTGGTGATAGTAATGGTATAGGTTTGGGAATAATTATAATATTAATAATAGGATTTTTTGGAGTATCAGGATTTTTTATAATAAAATACATTGAAAATACTTATGAATATATATTTATAACCATTGGTATTATAACGGCATTATTCAATATAAACGAAGATAATACAAAAAAGACATTAATTGTAACTTTGATATTTTTTCTTATACTTTTATATGCATCATTTTTTCATGCTACATCCACTATAAATGATGTATCTATGAACAATCAAACTATTACAAATAATTATACTAATGATTTGAAATCTACCTTATCTACTCAAAAAGGTATTGCTGACTTATTATTAGGATATAACAATCTTTTTGCTTCGGTTTTATTTGGTGATATTACATTAAAAGATTATATCATTATAGGATTAATTTTCATTTTATCTGCAACTGTAATTATTTATATAATTAAAAGAATTGAAAAGAAAAAATCAAAATAAATATAATGACAAAAATATACTTTCTTAATCTTTGTATGTGTAATAGATTTTATTTTATCAACTTCTATTTTTATACACACATAAAAAAAGAATCTAAGAAAAGTTTCTGCATTAGTTATACAAGCATGAAATCTTTATAATTATTCATTATTTTTTTTACTATCTTTAGCCTTAATGTATTTACTAATTAACAATCCTATAAATGATATTACACCGCCTCCAAAGAAGGTTAATAATTCTATTATGCTATCTATACTTCCAGCCATATTAAAAATAGCTAAGTTTTCATGTATTTTATAAATAATAACAGAACTTATTACAAGAATTATTGTAAGTAGAATAATATAAAATTTATAAGAGTAGTTTCTAAAAAAGATTATCTCTATTAAAACACCTATAATAGCACATCCCATCATAAATATTATTATTAATCTAACATATAAATCTTTTGAATCCTCTTCAAAATCTACGTTAAGATGCTCTTTATCTCTCCATCTGAGGTAGTTGCGGCGAATTTCTTTAATTTCTATATTACTATTAAAATCATAACTATTTTCTAAAATAATATTATTATCACTTACTATATAGTTTCCATTATAAATGTTGTTTTCTTCAATTTCTTCTATTACATTATATTTATGTTTTGTAATTTCATTATAAAATATAAAAGAAAGGATAATCACTACAACCGCTAATATACTAATCTTCATATAAACCTCTTAAAAAATACTTACTGCAAATTAATACATATTTATCATAAATTGATTTTTATTTCAAGTTATTTGTTAGTACCTACATAATGTATTAATAAAATTAGAATAAATTTAACGCACGCAGAACAAAGCTAAAAACATAAATTTAATTATAATTCAAATCTTATTAACTATAAAATTTTATTCACCGTGCGGTTAGTAAATTTTAAATAAAGCTTGGGCGGGGGCCAAAAAGAATATATTAATTTTTATTATAAATAAAGTTTGATAGAAAAAGAGATTAACAATTATTAAAGGGCGGGGAATTAGAATAAAATTTAAACAAATATATTATTTTTATTTAAATAATAATCTTCCCAATACAAAGCCTATTATAAAGCCTATAGGTAAAGATAAATACTCCAATATGTTTTTTATATTCTCATAATTTATAAAAATAATTAGCCCTGTAATTATAACAGATACAATGAGTATTATTTTGGCAGCAATTAATTCTTTTTTAGGTAAGCTATTTTTTAATAATAATATAAAACTAAGTAAAAGACCTATAATAAGAGAGCCTATGAACATAATAAACACTCTGTCTTCTTCAAGGTCAAGATCAACATCACTTCTGTATCTTCTTATGTTTTGATACTTAATATCAGAGTCTGTATTATAATTATCTTCTATTATATAGTTATCTTCTACTATATAATTTAAATTATAAATGTTAATTTCTTTATTGTTATTATTTTTTATAAAGTCATTATAAAATATGTAAGAAATTATAATGAATATTAGTATAATAGTTAATCTATTTCTTTTTAAGAATTTCATTTTATTTCCTGAATATGACTAACAAATATAGTTTTACTATAATTTAAAACAAGTATTATTTCAATACTAAAAGATAATTGAGATAAAAATATATATTTTACATCCTTGAATAATAAGCGATTTTATTATATAATGATTTCTCATATTAACATATTTTTTATTTTGGTAAATAAAAATAGTGAATAGACATTATTATAAATTATTTATCATAAAATTGATAAATTGCAGTCTTTCGCGAAGCGTATCCGAGCCTATTTAGGATATAGCTTCTTTGGCCAATAGCACAGCCACTTCCTTTGGTCGCAAAAGAAGTTGGGTGCTGCGTAAGCACACAGCGTGGTGGGCAAAGCCCTGCAATTTCACTTAATGAAAACTAATATTCAATAAGAGGTAAATAACTAAATGGCAAAACTTTCGCATCTGGAAAAAGAGTACATCAAAGCTAATTATAAAAATAAAAGCATTGATGAACTTACAAAAAAATTAGAAAAAGACAGAGAGTTAATAGAAGAATATATTAATAATCTGCAAAATAGTCAAAAAAATAATACAAAAACTAAAAAAGAAAAAGTAAATAAAGAAAACGGCGGAAATATACTTTCTAAATTATTCTCTAAGAAAGAAAATCAGGAACCTATTTATAAGAGATATGAAATAAAGCCTTATCATCTTTCTAAAATAGATGCTATATTTGCTGCTGTTGCTTTTCTTTTCACATTCTTTTTGTATTTATTTACATTAACTCCTTCACTTTCAGCAGGTGATAACGGAGAGCTTACAACCGCTGCTTATTTCTTGGGAGTAGGGCATGCTCCGGGATATCCTTTCTATACTTTGATGTCCAAATTATTTACTTATATACCTTTTGGAAATATTGCTTGGAGAACAAATTTATTCTCAGGTACTTGTGCTGCAATAGCAATGATTTTCTTCTATCTTATTATGGTAAAAGTATTAGGACAAAACAGAGTTGAAAGAGGATTCTCTCCTATAGTACAGATACCTGCACTTTTTGCGAGCATTGCTTTTACTATATCTGATAATATGTGGGCACAGGCTACAATGGCCGAGGTTTACAGCTTGAATATACTTCAAATAGCTTCTATGCTTTTAATACTTGTTTACTGGTTTGAAAGCGTTTGGAAGCATGCTAATGATGAAGTACCTTATTATGGAAATAAATTTTTAATGGCTTTCGGCTTTCTTTATGGTGTGGCACTTGCAAATCACCATGTAACTTTGCCTTTCGCTTTTGCTCCTCTTTTGTTTATAGCCGTTGTTTTATTTTTGGTACATAAAGACAGATATATCAATCATATAGAAACTTCATTTATATCAATATTTGTATTTTTGGTGTTGTTATTTATAGGCGGTTTCGGATACTATAGATTTATTATGAATTATGAGGCTTATTTATATTTCCCTCCTGGAGTAGCTTCAAATGATTCAATATTCTCTATAATATTCAAGCCTTTCGCTGATATGAATATAATGAGCGATATATTTACAGCACTTGCTAACGGTTCTTATTTAAGACCTGATATGATACAGAATTTAAAGTCGCCATTCTATCCTACTTTATATAAAGGTATGTTCTTAGTATTTTGGCCTTTATTTTTAGTAGTTGTTTGGTGCTTAGTATATAGATATTTCTTATGCAAGATAGATAAATTCAATAATGATAATGACTTTATCACAGGAATATCAATATCATATTATAAAATGCTTTTAATGCTTGCAGTAGGCGTTATGATATATGCATACATGCCTATAAGAGCCAGAGCATTGCCTCCTCTAAACTGGGGACAATTAAATGAACCTTCAGGCTGGGAGAATTTAAGTTATTTATTTAGTATGATACATAGAAAACAGTATGGAGCTTCAGGAAATGATATTGCTGCAGCCTTCATACTTCACCCAGAACAGATATCTGCTTTAATAAATATATTTAAAACTCAATTAACAGTATTAGGTTTGTTATTCTTAATACCCGGATTATTCCAAATATTCAAGAAAAATAAGTTTATAGGTATATTCTCAGTATTTGGTCTTTTGAGTTTTGCCGTGTCTTTAATGGCATATACTAATCCGCCTCCAAGTGTAAGAACTTTATCATTCGTTGAAGTTTTCTTTTTGCCAGCAACTTTATATATGCTTGTAATAATAGGATTTGGTATTCAATGGTATATGGAATATTTCAATACTAATATAAAAAATGTATTAAAGCCGGCATCAGAAGAAACAGCAGATACAGTATTAAAGCCTTATCATGCTATATCACTTGCTGCAATACTTTTGATAATGATACCTATATTCGTTATGAATTTAAGCCGTAACAATAACTCAAAAGATTACAGTAACCATGACTATTCATACAATATGATGAACTCACTTCCGGACAATGCTATATTTGCCACAGAGGGAGGAGATAACCAAGTATTCGGACTTGTATATTATACTATGGTAGAAAGAAGAAGACCGGATTTGAAAATATATGACCAAAAAGGTAATGTATTTGAAAGAATATACGGTAACCTTATGAAAACAGACGGCAGATGGCTTGGAGATATTAGTGATGCTGTTGATAAAGACTTTATAGAATCAGGCAGACCTTATTATATGGCTTGGAGAAGAGACGGACTTTACAGACTTGGAGATTATTATTTCAAGGCTTATGGTTTGGTATTCAAAGTTCAGCCTATTAAATATGCTTTAGTTGATGAATTAGAGTTCTTTAAAGTTCTTACTGTTAATGATTATAAAGATATTGCTAAAGAGCATTTAAAAAGAGATTATGAGAATGACAAATTAGCAGCTGACTTAAATGCATTATTAGATGAGGGTTTAATTTCGGTTGCAAGAAAAAATATATATGACGGAAATGAAGAGATAACTTTCGTGAAAATGTATGAACTTCCTTTCCCTCAATTCAAAACAGAAGAAGATTATTGGAACAGCTATACTATGCAGGGAACTGCTGAAGAAATATCACATTATGACTTCCTAACAAGAGAGATATTCGTTAGTTCTTATTCTTTAGCTAGAATAGATTTATATAATAGAAGAATAAAAACTTATCAGAAATTACTCGGCTTTATGGGTAATGGCGATGTTGCTAAAAATGGTATAACAAGAGCAGAGGCTAATCAAAAAATAGCAGAGTTTCAGGATTTAAAGAAACAAGAAGAAGACAGAATGCTTACTATAGGCTTTGATATGTCTAATGTATATTTTGCAGTAGGAAATCAGGCTATTATGGACGGCAATTATGAAAGAGCTGCTATGATGTTTGAAGAGCTTATAAAGTTAGAAAAACTTATTTATCCTGCATATTTCAATTTGACTGCTTCTTATGAATATTTAGCACGTTCAAAAGATACTCCTTATGATAAAGAGGCAGAATATTTAAATAAAGCTAAAGAAACTCTTGAAAGAGCAGAAAAAACTTTCCATAGAGGAAAAGATATGGGAGATGCTGCAAGAGAACAGAATCAAACTTATCAGCAAATAAAACAATTTATGGCTAGAATAGATGCGCAGCTTAAAACTACAAGACAGCAGGCTGATAATCTTAAAGCTCAGGCTATGAAAGAAGATACTTTTGAAAGCTATTCTTCTTATGCTAATTATATATATCAAAACAGACAAGATATAGAAGAAACTTTATGGGCTAAATTGGAAGCTAAGAAGAGAGCTATAAGCAAAGATCATATAATAGGTGTTAATAAAGATATATCAATACTTTATGCTAATTTAGGCGACACAGCAAGTTCTATAAGCATATTGAACGATACTTTAAAAATGCCTGATTTGACTAGAGATGAAAGAAGAGGACTAGAGTTTGATTTAGCTAATATTTATCTAAACAATAAAATGTATGATCAAGCTATAAGTACATATTCAAAATATACTAATGATCTTACTCAAGACGGTGCATTTGCTTTATATGCTATAGGACATATATACATAGAGCAAAATAAAATTGTAGAGGCATTAAATATTTATAATGACTTCAGAAGAATAATGTCTCCTTTAGCTGCAAGTAATGATGTTATAGCTAATTTAGATAAAGATGTTGAAAGCAGAAGACTTCAGATAATGCAGTATTTAGGTACTATGGGACAATAATTCATTATTAATAATAATTAAAAATAAAGGCTTGCTATTATAAGCAAGCCTTTATTTTTTTATATAATATTAAAATATTAATTATTTAAAAAATTTTTTATATATTTAGTTTGTTCGCTATTTTTCAGCAAAAAGGCATCATGTCCGTAATTAGATTCTATTTCCTGAAATGTTGTATCTATATTAGAATGCTGATAAGCAGCAACTATCTCTGCAGACTGTGTACTTGGATAAAGCCAATCTGATATAAAAGATATTACTAGAACTTTTTCTAAATTAATATTCTTTTTATGTTTTATTTTTTTTATTTCATCTTTAACGTCAAAAAAATCCATAGCTTTAGTAAGATATAAAAAACTATTAGCATCGAATCTTGCTGTAAATTTTTCTCCATTATAATGAAGATAATTTTCTACTTCAAAAGAAGGTGTAAAATATTTAACAGCTGTTTTTCTCTTTCTTCCGAATTTCTTTCTCATATACTCTTCACTCATGTATGTTATATGTCCAAGCATTCTAGCTAACGCAAGACCTCTGTCAGGAGATGACATACCATAATACTTTCCGCCGTACCATTCAGTATCTTCTGTTATCGCCTGTCTTGATATTTCATTCAAAGCTATCTGCATAGGAGAATGGCTCATAGAACTAGCTATTACTATTGCTTTTTCCATCATTTGAGGATAAGTTGCAGTCCATTGTAATACCTGCATTCCTCCCATAGAACCGCCGGCCACGCAATAAAGTTTATTTATTCCTAAGCTATCAATTAATATTTTTTGAACTTTTACTATATCTTTAATTGTGAAAGTTGGGAAGTCTGTACCATAATATGAATGGCTATTTGGTTTTTTGGAAGAAGGCCCTGTTGTTCCGCTGCAGCCTCCTAATACATTTGAACATATTACAAAATATTTATCTGTATCTATAGCCTTTTTCTTACCAACAAAATTATCCCACCAAGCAAGAACATCAGCATCTCCTGTAAAAGCATGGCATACTAAAATAGCATTATCCTTATTTACATTTAAATGTCCGTTTACAGTATATGCTATAGTTAATTCATTTATTGAAGCTCCGTTTTCAAATTTGAAAGGCTTCTCATAATTAAAATATTTAACTTCTGTTTTTCCTTGTTCATTGTTTTCTTTTTCTTTTTTATTTTTTATAATATTCTTCATAAAATAATCCTCTTATTAAAACAGGAGTAATTACCCCTGTTTTTTATATTTAAATTATTTATTATTTATTTGCTATAGTTAAAGCCTCATCTAAATAATAAAGTATATCATCAATATGTTCTATACCTATTGAAAGTCTTATAAAGTTTTTGCTTATTCCTCCCTTTTTCAATTCATCTTCAGATAATTGTGAATGAGTAGTGGAAGCAGGATGTGCAACTAAACTCTTAACATCTCCTACATTCACCAAATGAGAGAATAATTTTATATTGTCTATAAATTTAACTGCAGCTTCATATCCGCCTTTTATACCGAATACAACCATACCTCCGAATTTATCTTTTAAATATTTGCTTGCTGTAGCATAAGACGGATCATTTTTAAGTCCAGGATATCTTACCCATTCAACTCTATCATCTTTTTCTAAAAACTCAGCAACTTTTAAAGCATTAGAGCAATGTCTGTCCATTCTCACTGCCAAAGACTCTGTTCCCTGAATGAATATCCAAGAGTTATCAGGAGAAAGACAAGCCCCCAAATTTCTAAGAGGTACAGTTCTTACTCTCAAAGCAAATGCTATATTTTTAAGTTCATCAGGCAAATCATAAGCCCATCTTAATCCATGATAATTTGCATCCGGTTTTGAAAATAGAGGGAATTTATCGCTTTGCCAATTAAAGTTACCGCCGTCAGTGATTATTCCTCCTACAGCACTTCCATGTCCGCCTATCCATTTTGTAAGCGAGTTTATTACAATATCGGCACCATGTTTAATAGTTTGCAAAAGATAAGGAGTTGTAAAAGTTCCATCTATAACTAATGGTATTCCGGCATTATGTGCTATTTTAGCAACTGCTTCAATATCTGTAAAATCTAATGAAGGATTTGAAATTGTTTCTATAAATATTAATTTAGTTTTATCAGTTATAGCTTTAGCAAAATTCTCTGGATCTTTAGCATCTACAAATTTTGTGTTAATTCCTAGTTTAGGAAGTATTGCTCCAAATTGTGAATATGTTCCTCCATACACATTGAATGCAGAAACTATTTCATCTCCAGCCTCACATATAGTGATTATAGTATAAAAAATAGCATTTGTTCCTGAAGATACTGCAATAGATGCCTTACCGCCTTCCATAGCTGTAATTCTTTTTTCTAATACATCTGCTGTAGGATCTCCTAGTCTTGTATAAATATAACCGAGTTCTTTCAAATCAAATAAGTCAGCAGCATGTTTTGAATCTCTAAATAAATATGAAGTAGTTTTGTATACCGGCACTCCTCTGCTTCCGAATGTATCATTATAATCCTGTCCTGCATGTGCAGCTAATGTTTCAAATTTCAATTCTCTTGACATCTTTAATACTCCTTTATATTAATAGATTAAAATAAAAAAAGCCGCCAAATAACTTTGACGGCTTTAAAGTACAAAATAAAAAATAAATTATTATTTACAGCCATCATTATTAAACATACACATTTGCATGAGGCAAAACATTTTGTTCATAACGATGATTGTCTTCATTTACAATATTTCCTAATATATTTATTTAATAATTAACTATAGATTATATATCAATATAAAATTATTGTCAATAGTAATTAATTTTATTTTTCTTAGATACTATCATTACACTTTACAATCTTTTGATTCTAATTTGCTTAAAAATAATTTAATAAGTATAAATGCTTGGTATGTGATTAAAATTTTAAACCTGATTAGAAATTCTTTTATAATAAAAAATTATATAGTATTGACAAAAAATTAATTTGGTATTATAGTACCAATATACTAAATAAGGGGACTAGAATGATTCAAATATCAGAAGCTTCAGCTATAGCATTACATTCTGTTGTATATATATCTATAAAAGATTTTGCATCTCTAAAGGATATAGCAGATAGATTTGATGTATCTTCAAATCATTTATCAAAAGTACTTCAAATGCTTGTAAAGGCTGGATATATTACTTCTTCAAAAGGTCCGGCCGGAGGATTTAGAATAGCTGAAGGAAAAGAAAATACTTCATTTCTTGAAATATATGAAACTATAGAAGGCAAGAATTGGGAAAGAAGCTGTTTGTTTCATTCTAAATGTGACAAATATTGTTCAAGCTGTATAATGGGTGATTTAGTTAATGATATAAATAGAAAATTCAAAAATTATATGGAAAGCCATACTATAAAAGATCATTATCTGTTAGATAAAGATTTTAAAATAAATAAAAAAACAAATGATAAAAAATAAAAACAATAATAAACAAATAGAGGAGTAATTATTATATGGATAATAAAATGTTTTGTTATCAATGTCAGGAAACAATGAATAATACAGGCTGTGTTATATCAGGAGTATGCGGTAAAAAGCCAGATTTAGCATATTTAGAAGATTTACTTGTACATGTAACTAAAGGACTTTCTAATATAACAACTGCTATAAGAAAAGAAGGTGGAAAAGTAGATAAAAAAATTAATCATGATATAACATTCAATTTATTTACCACAATAACAAATGCCAACTTTGATAAAGAAGTTTTTTATAAAAGAATAGAATATACTTCAAAACTTTGTAATGAATTAGCAAATCAGGTAAAGGATAAATCATTAATACTTGAAGAATCTTTATGGACACCTAAAAGTAAAGAAGATATATATGCTAAATCAAAAACTGTGGGAATACTAGAAGAAAAAAATGAAGATATAAGAAGTTTAAAAGAAACAGTTGTATATGGAGTTAAGGGATTAAGTGCTTATATAAGGCATGCCAATATGCTTGATTATGAGAATGAAAATGTAGATGCATTCATACAAAGAGCTTTAAATGAAACATTAAGAAATGATATAAATGCTGATGAGCTTTTGTCATTGGTGCTTG
Organism: Brachyspira suanatina; assembly: GCF_001049755.1. Lineage (NCBI taxonomy): Bacteria > Pseudomonadati > Spirochaetota > Spirochaetia > Brachyspirales > Brachyspiraceae > Brachyspira > Brachyspira suanatina. The sequence goes on from NZ_CVLB01000002.1 coordinate 383,105, forward strand.
AAACAGGAAAAAATGGAGTTGATGGAATGGCTTTACTTGATAAAGCTAATACATCTACTTACGGCAATCCAGAAATTACAAAGGTAAATATAGGTGTTGGTACAAATCCTGGTATATTAGTTTCAGGACATGATTTAAAGGACATAGAAATATTATTAAAGCAGACAGAGGGTACAGGAGTAGATGTATATACTCATTCAGAAATGCTTCCTGCTCACTATTATCCGGAATTAAAAAAATATAAACATTTTGTAGGAAATTATGGCGGAGCTTGGTGGGATCAAAGAAAAGATTTTGAAAACTTTAATGGTCCGATACTTATGACTACAAACTGTATAGTACCGCCTTTAGAAAGTTATAAAGATAGAGTATATACAACAGGTGCTGCTGGTTATGAAGGATTGAAACATATAGAAAGTCATACTGATAAAGAAAATGATAAAGACTTTACTCCTATAATAGAGCATGCAAAAAAATGTAAAGCCCCTAAAGAAATAGAAAGCGGTTTTATAGTGGGAGGATTTGCACATAATCAGGTATTATCTCTTAAAGATAAAATAGCTGAAGCCGTTAAATCTGGAGCTATAAAAAGATTCATTGTAATGGGCGGTTGTGATGGAAGACATAAAGAAAGAGAATATTATACTGAGTTTGCTAAAAAACTTCCTAAAGATACTATAATATTAACAGCAGGATGTGCTAAATACAGATATAATAAATTGGATTTAGGGGATATTAACGGTATACCTAGAGTATTAGATGCAGGTCAGTGCAATGATTCTTATTCATTAGCAGTTATTGCTTTGGGACTTAAAGATTTATTTGGTTTAGAAGATATTAATGATTTACCTATAGTTTATAATATAGCTTGGTATGAACAGAAAGCTGTAATAGTTTTACTTGCTCTTTTATATTTAGGAGTTAAAAATATACATCTTGGACCTACAGTACCTGGCTTCTTATCGCCTAATGTAGTTAATATATTAGTTTCAAAATTTGGAATATCTGGAATAACTAATGTTGATGAAGATTTGAAAAAATTTAATTTAACAGCATAAACTAAATAGAAACACAACCCAGATTTTATTCTGAGTTGTGTTTTATACAGAAAAGTAATAATTAAAAATATTATCTGTTCTCGCTTCTGAATTTGGCTGGATCTGTGAATGGGCGTCTACCTTGAAATTTCGATAAATAAACTATATTGCTTGCTATATTTACAAATCCGTTATCTCCGTATTTCATTATGGTTTCTTTGGCTTGCTTGTCTTTCATCATAGAATATGCTAATGGAGTATCATCTATAAATAAATGACATAGTATACGCCCAAAAGCATCATAAGAGCCTACGAGCATGCTAACATTTGAAGCATTATTAATTTTGTTTTCAACATAGTCTTTAACATTGGTTCCATAGTTCTGTTTTAATTCAGGTGCATCAAGTCCTATAAATCTGTAATAATTATCTTTGTATTTTATAGTATCGCCGTCTACCACTCTTATAGAATTTTTATCGAGGGCTTTTAAATATTTTGACAGCTCTTTATTGTAGTTGGAATCTATATTATAAAAATCTTTATTTGTAAATGATAGAAAAAGTTTTGTATTGTAAGAATCTTTTAGAGTTAAATATTCATCGCTGTTTATATAGTTAATATCTAAAACTACATGGCTATAATGAATTTTAAAAAATCTAAGTTTATCAATCAGCTTATCATCGCTAGCATAAAACATAATTTTGTCTTTGAAAAATAAAGTATAAAAAATTAGTTTGAACTTGCATATAAATTTTATGCTTGGAAAATGAGTTTTTATATATTTTTTATCATCATTTCCAGCATACAATACATAAACTTTATCTCTGTTTTTTATATAATCATATATAATGCTTGCTTTATTATTTTCTATCATGCTTATTATTGATTTTGAGTCAATGATTAAATCTTTGCTTTCTTTAAGATTAGAAGTTTTTATAATAAAAATAAAAGCAAATATTATAATGACAGTATAAATACAAGCCTTTATAATCTTTTCATTTTTTTGATTAGAAGTTCGCATTTAGCTTTTATATCCTCAGAAGATACTATCTCTGTAAGCATGCATAAACTCATAGCTTTATGTTCTATAAGCAAATCCATATTATTTAATTTTATTCCGCCTATACAAACGAAAGGAATATCTAAATTTTTAACTACATAATCAAGATAATCAATACCAGTAGCTTCATTAGCATCAGGTTTAGTATTAGTTGAAAATATAGGTCCTATTCCAATATAATCAGCACTTGTATGAATGGCTTTTTCTGCCTGTTTTTCATTAGTGGTAGAAAGACCAACTATTTTATCGTATCCTACAATTTTTCTTACTACTTCGATAGGCATATCTTTTTGTCCTATATGAACTCCGTCAGCTTCAACTGCAATTGCCAAATCAGCATAATCATCTATTATAAACAAAGCATCATACTCTTTCGTAAGCTCTCTAATCTTTAAGCATTCTTCATACTTTTCACGCATATATTTATTAGGGTTGTCTTTTTCTCTGTACTGAATGATTTTAATTCCGGATTCAAGCATTGATTTTACAACTTCAATATTATTTCTGCCGTTAGAGAAATCTTCTGCTGTTACGCAGTATATTGAATCTTTAAAATATTTCTCTTTTAATATCTCTCTTCTTTTATTTATATCTTTTGTATTTATTATATCTTGTATACTTTTCATAAATAATTCCTAAAATTTATTTATTACATTTTATATTTTTTCAAATATTAAGTAAAGTATAAAATTATTCGCACGCAGATCATAGTAATAAATATTAATAGATTAACATTCATATTTTTTTATCAATAAAGAGAAATTGATTAACCGTGCGTTAAATAAATTTTAAATTTAATTAACACTTGGGCGGGTGCTGGAAATTCTGATTATGGTAATAAAGTAAATAAAAGTTAAAATATAAAAATAAAGTAATTAAGAATAAAGGGCGTGGTATATGAATAAAGTTTTAAAACTTAATTACATTTGCCCACCCTCTAGGCTTTTTAATTTTTTCTGATATTTTTGTATTACTTTTCTTTTAAACTTTCAATAGTTATTTTAGCTGCCCACCCAAGTTGTATTTAAATTTATTGTATACTCACCGCACGCAGAATGAAGTTTATGAATATGAATTAATTAGTAATGGCATGATAATTATATAAAAGATTTTGTTTACCGTGCGTTGAGGAAATTCTAATATAATAAAAAATAGAAATTAATATTTATTTTTATATCAACTTTTCCCGTGGCAAAAGTTGCAAAAGCACATATTATTTTAATTTTTTATTTTGAATTATATTTATAATATAAATTGATGATAATAACATTTAAATTATATATAAAATGTAGCTTACCATGTGTTAAATAAAATTTTAAATTTTGTCAATTTTTTTATTCAACTTTTTCCCGCCGCATACGCTCTGCGTACTTCGTCAAAGTTTCAAAAAATGCAAAAGATTTATCTTCGTTGTTTGGAATATGTATTGACTATAAAATAATACTTGTATTTTAGGTAAAAAATGCAGTTCTTTTGGTTCTTTTATACCAATAAAAGAACTGGGGGTGTGGGGGCTAGTCCCCACAAATAATAAAAATAATAAAATAATTTTTAACAAAATATAGTTGTTTAGGTATATATAAAAATAATCAGTTTTTGCGACATTTTTTGTCATAGCATTACTTTATAATATAAATAAAGAGTTAATTAATAGGGCTAATGATTATGTATAAAACTATAAAAGAAAAAATTAAAGAAGCAAAAGAAATATTATCAAATGAATCAGAAAATAAAGAAGCATTAAAAACACTATACACATCATATATGCAGATTGAAAACTATAAAAAATCAAAAATATATTTAGAGAAATATTTGGAGATAGAAAAAAATAATTATAATGCTTGGAAAATATTAGGTAATTACTTGGATATGTATGGTAATTTTAAAGAAGCTGAAAAAGCATATTTGAAGGCTCTTGAAATTAATGATAAAGATATAAGAGTATTTGCTAATTTAGCAAGAACTTATATTGAATTAGATGATAAAGATAATGCCTATAAAACTATACAAAAAGCTATTGAATTAAAAAGCAGCGATGAAACAATTACAATAGAAATATCAAATATTCTATGTTCGATAAATAAATATGATGAAGCTATTAATCTGCTTGAAAATTTTTATCAAAACTGTTATTCAAAATCTTTAACTGAACAATTAGCATATATTTATGAAACAGTACATAGTTATGATAATGCTGTAGAGTTATATAAATTATTATATGATGAAAAATCACTTTTAAATATATATCTATACTCAACAAATCAATTCAAAGAAGCAGCAAAAATTTGCAGAAAAAATATATACAGGGATTATTACGATTACGGATATGAATTAGCTGATATATATTTATTTCTAGGATACAGTAAAAAAGCAATAAAAATACTGAAATTGGCGAAAGATAATGATAAACATTTTTATATGCTAGCTTATATGGAAAGATTAGCTAAAATTTATGAGTCTATTAAAAAATATTCCAAAGCAGCATATATGAGAGAAAAAATGGCTGATATTGATCCTGATGAAGAAATAAACTGGGCTTATTTATCAAAATACAGATTTTTATCTAATGATTATGACAGAGCAATAGAAGCAGCAAAAGAAGCATTAAAAATAGATAAAGACTATATAGTTCCTTTATATTATCTTGCTGCAAGTTATAAAAAACAGGGAAAAGATAAAAAGGCTTATAAAATATATAATAAATTAATAAGTAATTTTGAAAACAGAGCGGAAATATTAAAAAACTTTTATTATAAAAATATGTATAAGTACTGTGAAACAGAAGAAGAAAAAGAAGATTTTCATAATACTGATTGGAAATATGAAAGAGTTAGTAAAGAAGAATTATTATACACATTATTAAGCTATAAAGATTTAGTAGAATATCAAAAAATAAAAGAAGTTTTTAATGATTACATATACAGAGAAAAAGATAATAATAAAAAAGATATACATTTTTTTGAAAGTAAAAATATAAAAACATACATGAATGAATTTCATTATAATGATGGTTATATAACTTCTATTGAAATTGGAGAAATATTTGAAGAATTAGAAATGTATGAAGAAGCTTTATTTATATATTTTGATGTTCTAAATAAATATTCTTATGATGAAAAAATAGGCATTTATCATAGACTTTACAGCTGTTATAAAAAATTAAATAAAGATGATTTGGCAAAAGAAATATTGAACATAGCAAAAGACATAGGAATTAATACAAATAATTTTGATGAATAATAAAGTTATAAATTAATTTTTTAGAAAAAATAGGAGGATAAAATGCTAGATAATAAAAAAAATTACACAATAGAAGAAATAAAAGAATTAATAAATAAAAAAATAAATAATGAAGAACTTGAATATGATGATGTACTTTACTATAAAGAAGCTCAAGAAATATTAAATAATCATTTAAAAAATGATCCTAATAATAAAGAATTATTATTTTTATTAGCTCTGGTGCAGTATGAGGATTCATATTTTAATAATAAATATAAAAAATTAAGAATAACATTAAAAAAACTTTTAAATCTTAATTATAAAAAAGATAAAGTATTATACTATTTAGCAGCATCATATTATTATGACAGATATTATTATGATAATAATAAAAAAATACAAAAAGAAATTATTGAATTATTAGAAAATACTATTGAATTAAATAATAAAGATTCTGAATATTGGTATTTACTTGGAACAGTACATTTCTTTGTTATAAAAGATTATGATAAAGCTATAGAGTTTCATAAAAAAGCAGCTGAAATAAATTATACAGAAACAATTTGTAACAATAAAGAATATTATTATTATAGATTAGGACAAATAAATTTATATTTAGGAAAAAGCCAAGAGGCTATAGAAAATTTTAAAAAAGCTATAGAAGATTCGATAGATTGTTTTAATGATTTTTATAAAGCATCTGATTATTGGCATTATTTAGGCTTAAGCTATGAAAAAAACGGACAGTATGATGAAGCTTTGAAAAGTTATAAAATGGCATTAGATATAGATGTAAGAAGCGAGTTAGATGATTATTTTTATGATTGTTTAAAGGCATTAAAATCATTGTATGATTTATATAAAAAACTCGGTAAAAATGATGATGCTTTGTACGCCTTGAAAGACAGTATAGAAAAAGATATATCAGCACCATTTATGATTATAACTTTTGGTGATAAGGATTTTAAAGGAAGCGAAACTTATAATGATATAGTTCAGGCATACACTGATATTATAGATGGTAGTTGGCATTATTGTCAGTCAAATGCATGCCGTGAAGAGCTTGCAGATCTTTATAGAAGATATGGAGAATATGATAAAGCTATAGAATTATATAATCAAATATCTATAGAAAATTATAAAAATATAGCTGAAACATATATAAAAGCAAAAAATTATAAAAAGGCAATAGATACATATAAAATTATTATAAAAATGTATCCTGATAATGAATTGAATTATTATATTGATATTGCCCGTACTTATGAAGAGGCAGAAAATTATAATGAGGCTATTGATTATTACAATAAAGCTATAGAAATTGACAGTGAAAATTCGGACTATTATATTAATATTGCTGAAATATATAAAAAATTAGAAAACTATGAAGAAGCTGTTAATTATTATAATAAAGCTATAGAAATTTTAAATGAGCCATGCGAATATCATGAAAAATTAGCAGAATGTTATGAAAGTCTTGAAAAATACAATAATTCTATAGAAGCATATAAAGAATATTTAAAAATAGATTATAAACCATTCTTATATGATATATATACAAATGGCAGCAGTAAACTTGATACATTAAAAAAGATTGCTTCTTTATATGATAAACTTAATGATATAGAAAATAGAAATTTATATTATGAAAAAGCCATAAAAAAATGCAGAAAACTTATAAAAAAAGATAAGAGAAACAAAAAAAGATATTTAAAAGAAATAGCATATATTTATATAAAAATAGGAAATAAAGAAAAAGCCTTTGAAATATATAATGACTTAATAAAAAACTATAATAAAAAAATATCAAGAAATAAAAATAATTATGGGCTTTTTGAAAAACAGGCTAATTTATATTTGAAAATTGATGATAAAGAAAGTACATTAGAAACATACAATAAAGCTATAGAAGTATGCCTTAAAAATATAAAAAGTTTTGAAAATAAAAAAATATCGATTTCAGATAATGATGATAAAAATAAAATAAGTTCTTATATGGAAGGTTTATCATATTTAGCATTTTTCTATCAAAAAGTTTCAAAACCAGAAAACTGTATTAATATTTATGAAAAACTTATAAAAATATATGAAGAAAATATAACAGATGATGAAGAGAGTACATTTTACTTAGAATCTATTGCAGAGCTTTATATAAAATTAAATCAAAAAGATAATGCTTTAAAAACATATAAAAGGATTTTAGAAATAGATAAAGATAATAATGAAGCAAAAGAAAAAATAAAAGATATAGAATCAGGAAAAGAGGTAGAAACAGCAGACATTTTTGAATTATGGAATAGGAAGTATAAACAATAGGAGAAAAGATAAATAGTATTTAAATAATAAAAGCCTAATATGTTTTTATTTATCATACTAGGCTTTATTAGCTAATTAATTTTTTAGAAAAAATAGGAGAATAAAATGTCTGATAATAAAAAAAATTACACAATAGAAGAAATAAAAGAATTAATAAATAAAAAAATAAATAATGAAGAACTTGAAGATGACGATGTGCTTTACTATGAAGAAGCTCAAGAAATATTAAAGAAGCATTTAAAAAATGATCCTAATAATAAAGAATTATTATTTTTATTAGCTCTGGTGCAGTATGAGGATTCATATATTAATGATGAATATAAAAAAGTAATAACAACATTAGAAAAACTTTTAAATCTTAATTATAAAAAAGATAAAGTTTTATATTATTTAGCATCATCATATTATAGGTATTGCTATTACAATGATTATGAAAAAATTATTCAATTATTAGAAAATGCAATTGAATTAAATAATGAAGATTCTGAGTATTGGTATTCATTAGGAGATGTACATTTTAATATAAAAAAAGATTATAATAAAGCTCTATACTATTATAAAAAAGCAGCTGAAATAAATTATACGGAAACAATTCATAACCATAAAAAAGATTATTATTATAGATTAGGACAAATAAATTTATATTTAGGAAACAGCAAAGAGGCTATAGAAAATTTTACAAAATCTATAAATATTTCATCTGAAGAATATTTTCTATCTCAAATACTGCATTATTTAGGCTTAAGCTATGAAAAAAACGGACAGTATGATGAAGCTTTGAAAAGTTATAAAAAGGCATTAGATATAAATGTAAGAAGTGAGTTAGATGATTATTTTTACAAAAAATTTTATACAATAAAGTCATTGTATGATTTATATAAAAGACTCGGTAAAAATGATGATGCTTTGTACGCCTTGAAAGATAGTATAGAAAAAGATATATCAGCACCATTTATGATTATACCAGATGATGATAAAAATTTTAAAAGCGAAACTTATAATGATATAGTTCATGCATACACTGATATAATAAAATATTGTTATTATTCAAAATATACATTTGTTAATGAATTATCAGACTTATATAAAGAAGCTGCATACCGTGAAATGTTAGCATACTTATATAAAAGATATGGAGAATATTATAAAGCTATAGAATTATATAATCAAATATCTATTGAAAATTATAAAAATATTGCTGAAACATATAGAGAATGTAAAAATTATGATAAGGCAATAGATATATATAAAATGCTTATAGAAATATATCCGGATAATAAATTAAATTATTATATTGATATTGCTCATATTTATGAAGAGGCAAAAAATTATGAGGAAGTTATTAATTATTATAATGAGGCTATAGAAATTTGTGATACTATATACTATTTTAAAGAGATTGCTTATGCCTATGAAAAGTTAGAAAAATATGATGAAGCTATTAAATTTTATAAGAAACAGATAGAAATTATTGAAAGTTATGGTATAGATGGAACAGATAAATTGCATGAAGAATTAATGAATAGTTATATGAAATTAGGAGATAAGCAAAAAGTAATAGAAACTATAAAAAATAGGAATTTAATTTCTTTTGACAATATTAGTATTTATTATAAAAAAATAATTGATGCTTATGCAAAACTAGGAGATAGGCAAAAAGCAATAGAAACATATAATTCTATGATAGAGTGCTATGAAAAAAATACAGATGAAGATAAAGATTACTATCAATTTCTAAAATATTTAAGGGATTTATATTTAAAATTTGATGATAAAGAAAAATCAGCAGAAACATATAATTTTATAATAGAGTGCTATGAAAAAAATATAGATGAAGATAAAGATTATTATCAATTTCTAAAACATTTAGGGGATTTACATTTAAAATTTGATGATAAAGAAAATGCATTAAAAACATACAATAAATCAATAGAATTATGTATTAAAAAAATAGAAGATTTAAAAAATGAAAATGCATTAGATACGATTGAAAAATATAAAGATTGTTATATGAAAGATTTATCATATTTGGCATTATTATATCAACAAGTTTCAAAACCAGATAAAAGTATTCCGATTTATGAAGAGCTTATAAAAATATATAAAAGCCTAATAACTGACAAAAATGATTTATCAGACATATTTTATTTGAGTTCTATTGCAGAGTTATATATAAAGTTAGAAAATAAAAATGAAGCTTTAGAAACATATAAAAGAGTATTAGAAATATATACAAATAAGAGTCAAGATACTAAAGACGAAAAAGAAAGAAATATTGAATTAGTAGAAAAAAGAATAAATGATATAGAATTAGGCAAAGAAGTAGAAACAGCATGTATATTCACACTATCATCTAGGAGATATTCATAATATATACCTAAACAACTATATTTTGTCAAAAATAAATTTATATTTTTGTTTTTATATCTGGGGCTTTGCCCCATACACCAGTTCTTTTATTGGTATAAAAGAACTGTGGGGTTACGAAGTACGCAGAGCGGTGGGGCTAGTCCCCACAAATAACCTAAATTTAAAATTGTATTTTTTGACAAACTCTAAAATGATAATATTATAAAAAAATAAAAGCCTAATATCTTTTACCACACTAGGCTTTATTATTAAGTTGATTGTTAATCAATTTATTTCTTTTTATTCTTTTTTGCTTCTTTTGTATTTACTTCAAGTGCAGGATTATAATCTTTTCTTGTGTAAATATAAACAAGCATAACAATACCGATTAACATCATAGGCATAGAATAAATAGCACCTGCTGTGATTGGGCCTACAGTCCATTCTGTAATGTCCCTTGCAAACTGTTCTATTAAAGTTCTGAAAAGTCCGTAAAGGAAAATCCAAACCCAAAGCCTTGTACCTGGTCTTATATTTTTATTCTTTTCGCTTAAATAACCTATTAAAAAAGATACCAAAGCAAGAACAATACCTTCAAGAAATGCTTCATATAATTGTGAAGGGTGTCTTAATTCTGTATATGGTCTTATTGCTGGAAACATTGAAGCCCATCTATCATAACCGCCTACTGCATCATATAATGGAAATTTCATTCCTAAAAAAGAATCTGTAACTCTTCCGTAAAGTTCAGCATTCATAAAATTTCCAATTCTCCCAAAGAATAAACATAAACTAGCAGGAAGTGTGCCGTTATCTGTGATATTATAAAAATCATATTTGTACTTTTTGCTGAATATAAATAATGCCATAAACATTCCTATAAATCCACCATGAAATGACATTCCAGCAAAACCAGTAAAAGTAAATCCATTATCAAGATTAATACCTATTATTTCCCAAGGTGTTAAAAAACTTTTTGGCGAATAGAAAAGAAAATAACCAATTCTAGCCCCAACTATAGCCCCAACTGCGGCATAGAATACCATGTCATATATACCGCCGTTTTTTTCATCAAGATTGAATTTTATCCAGCCTCTTTTTTTAACAAAATATAGAATTATGCATGAAGTTAGAATACCAACTATATACATAAGTCCGTACCATCTTATAGCACCTAATATTGGTATGCTAGGCGGAAATACATAAGGAGTAAAAAATTCAGGATATGTCATATATTTTCCTTAAAAAATTTATTAATTATTTTTATATACTAATTATTTTTTATAATAGCAGATTTTTAATATAAGATAATACATTGAAATTATTAATCTATCAAGTGTTTATATGTTGGATAATTTTCTATTTAGTTTTTTTGTTTAGTATAGACAAAGACCTTTTAGCTTCCAATGATAAAATATTTTCCTCATTATCTATGAATATATTTAATATGTTTTTAGATTTTTCAAGATTAAATGATGATAAACAAGTGAGGCATTTCCATATAAGAAGTTTATCATCTTTATATTTATTCATTAATTTTATTATATATTCAAGATTTTTTTCGTTTTGTAAAGTTTTATTATAAAAACATATATATCCAAAAGCATCTATAGCTTCATAAATTTTTATTAAATTATTACTTTTTAGTATTTTTATTAAGGCAGGTATAATACTTATATCCATTTTAGATAAAGTTCTTGCTATTATATCTCTTGGCAAAGGATATGATTTTTTTGATGATATTTTTTTAGGCAATTTTTTATATTGATTATTTCCTATTATGCCAAGATATTCAGTCATTTTTTCTGCAGTGTCAATATTTCCACATTGAAGAGTTTCACATATTGCTATTTTAGTATATAAACTTTTTTCTATAGATAATTGCATTAATAACTCATTTTGTACATTATCTTCACATATATAATACTTCAAATTGATAGAAGCCGATGTTCTTATTACAGCATTATCATCATTCAAACAATGTATAAGATCTTCTGAAGACTTATCTTTCATTGTATTGATATCATCTTCTAATGCCATTCCCCTATTTTCCAATTTGTCTAAATCGGATTTTAAATCATGTTTCATACATTAATAATATTATTTTTTTTATATTATGCAACAATTATATTTTATTGATAATAATAAAAAATAAATGTATTGACAAATTAATTGATGACGATAATAAATAAAACGAAATTATACTGGAATATATTTTATGAAGAAAATTTATTTGTTATTAGTTTTATTTAGTGTTATATCCATTAATGCCTATAGTCAGGATAATGCAGCATCTATGATAAAGTCTATGCAAATAGAAGATGTAGCAGATATATCCATTTCAGATGAAAATTCCACTATGACATTTCAGCAATTAGCAGAAAATTATGCCGCTATCATTATGAATAAAAATGCTACCCCAGAACAATTGGAAGCTTTAGGGAGTATAATAAAATTATGGATGGATACTTTAGCAGCTAATTATACAAAAGATGAGATGTTCAATGAATACAGCAGAGTAACATCTACTTTATCATGTATGTCTATACATCTAATATTAAGAATAGCAATAAAAGATAATAATATTCCTACAAAATCAGCACAAGATAATATATACAATTCTATTAATAATAAATTTATACCATCATTTGCCGAATTTAAAAATGACGGTTGGAAGACAGAATTTAATTTTTATGTTATTAATATGTCAGCAGCTGTATGCAAATGGTATGAAGATAAATCCAAGAAATTGGACTATCCAGACTTTAAAGTTTGGAGAGACGGCAGCTTCTAAAAAATCATTATTCAAGGAGGAATTAAATAATGACACAAACAGAAGATAAGGTAAAAAAAGACCTTAAAAGCCTAATATCTAAATATAAGGAGCAGGCTACTGTAGTAATAAGAAAAAGCAAGGCTGTTTGATTTTATTATTTTAGTATTATATTTAGAAAATTATTTTATTTATTTTTAATAAATAAAATTTGAGAATCCCTCCTAAAAGTTTTAGGGGGGATTTTTTATATTATTAATACTGTATAAAAAATCATTTTGTAAAAAATGAATAATAGCACCTTGACAAATAAAGTCTTTTAAGTAAAATGTTAATTATATTTTAAGGAATAAAATTTAATATGAAAGATATAGTATTTTATAATTCACTAACCAGAGAAAAAGAAGTATTCAAACCTATTAATGCAAATGAAGTTGGTATGTATTCATGCGGACCTACAGTATATAATTATGCCCATATAGGTAATTTTAGAGCATATATATTCAGCGACTTACTTAGAAGAGTATTAGAAGATTACGGATACAATGTTAAGCTTGTAATGAATTTGACAGATGTTGATGATAAGACTATAAAAAATTCTAAAGAAAATCATATATCTTTGAATGATTATACAAAGAAATATAAAGAAGCATTTTTTGAAGATATAAAAACATTAGGAATAAAAAAAGCTACAGTAAATCCTGCAGCAACAGACCATATAAAAGAGATGATAGAGATTATAGAGCTTCTTAAAAAAAATGGACATACTTATGAGTCAGACGGTTCTGTTTATTTTAAAATAAGCACATTCCCGCAATATGGCGAATTAGCTAATTTGGATAAACAGGAATTATTAGACGGGGCTTCCGGACGAGTTCTTAATGATGAATATGATAAAGAAAATGCAAGCGACTTTGTACTTTGGAAGGCATACACAGAAGATGATGGTGAAGTTTATTGGGATTCTCCTTTCGGAAAGGGAAGACCTGGATGGCATATAGAATGTTCTGCTATGAGCTGCAAATATTTAGGAAAGCATTTCGATATACATACTGGAGGAGTTGATAACAAATTCCCTCATCATGAAAATGAAATAGCACAGAATGAAGCTGCTTTTGATGAGAAATTCGTTAATTATTGGCTTCACTGCGAGCATTTGATAGTTGATGGCGAGAAAATGTCTAAATCTAAAGGTAATTTCTACACTTTAAGAGATTTGCTTAATAAAGGACTTTCTCCTGAGGCTATAAGATACTCGCTTATTAATTCTCATTATAGAAAACAGCTGAACTTTACTATTGAAGGTATTAAACAGTCTCAAAGTGCTATTGATAGGGTTAATGATTTGATATTCAGACTCAAAGATATAAATAATACCGAATCTAATGAAGTTAATCAAAATTTATTAAAAGAGTTAGAAGTTTCTAATGAAAAGTTTTCAGACTCTATTTATAATGATTTAAATATATCAGAGGCACTTGGTATATTATTTACTTTGGTGAAAACTGTAAATACATCTTTTGATTCTATTAATGTGAGTACAAGAGATGCTATATTAAAATTTATAGAGAGAGTAAATAATATTATAAATTGTTTTAATATAGGCGATACTGATAAAAAAGCAGATAATGAAGATGAGATAAATAAATTAATAGAAGAAAGAACTCTTGCTAAGAAAGAAAAAAATTATCAAAAAGCAGATGAGATAAGAAATCAGTTATTATCTATGGGAATAGAGATAATGGATACGCCTCAAGGTGTTAAGTGGAAAAGAAAATAAATATAAAGGAATTGTGTGGATTTAATAAAAAAAACATTTCAGCATATAGAAGGTATAGGACCTAAAAAGGAAACTCTTTTATGGGAAGAAGGTGCTGTTGATTGGGAAGATACTTTAAAGAATATAAATTATTATGCTATGCCAAGTAGCATGAGAGAGGCTTTAAAAAATGAGCTTCCTAAATCTATTTATAATTATAATTCAAAAAATTATGGTTATTTTTTAAAAAGGTTTCCTGATTCTATAATATACAGACTTTATCCTATTTTTATGGATAAGACTGTATTTTTGGATATAGAAACTACAGGTATAAAACCGTCCAAAGCACATGTTACAGTTATAGGATGTTATGACGGAAAAGAGATGAAAGTTTTTGTGCATGGCAGAAATGAGCATGAATTTTTAGATTATATAAAGAATTATTCTATCATTGTAACTTTTAATGGTTCTTGTTTTGATATACCATTTTTAGAGAGATATTTTGCTACAACTATAAAATCTGCTCAAATAGATTTGCGTTTTGTACTTAAAGATTTAGGATATACAGGCGGATTAAAAAAGATAGAACAAGATGTAGGTATTTCCAGAGGAGATGATATGGAAGGTGTTAATGGATATACTGCTGTTTTACTATGGAATTATTATCAAGATACGAAAGATGAAACAGCTATAGATTCATTGATACATTATAATCTATTGGATACTATTAATTTAGAGCATTTGCTTCGTTTAGCATATAATAAATATGCAGAAAGTTATAATTGCCAGCTTTTAGAATATAAAACTTTACCTTCTGTAAATCATTATAAACCTAATAAAAAATTAATAGATGCTTTACACAAAAAGCCTTATAAATATGCTCCTAAAAGTGAAGATTAATAAGCCTGATCCAATATTGTCATTATTGAATCAAAATTCATAGTTCTAGGAAGCTGATCCATTCCAGGATATTTTAATGCCAATTCGGCAACTTTATCGAATTTACTTCTGTCTATATTTATTTCATTAAGTCTTGTAGGCAAATTTATATTATGAAGAAACTGCTTTATATGCTGTGCAGATTGGTTAGCAATTTCAAAAGGTGTCATTTCAGGATCTATTCCATCTATAACATTTGAAAGTACAACATATTTATTAGGAGCAACAGTAATATAATATTCCATAATATGAGGAAGTAATATAGAACATACCATAGATTTGTTAACGGCATATACACTGTTTATAGCTATAGATAAAGCTCTTATAGCTCCTAAAGAGCTATGACATGCTGAAGTAGCACATAACATATTGGCAGTTGCCAAAGTTGTTATATTATCTATATTATTACTGTCAGCTATAAGCTTTTTTAAGCCCTGCATACTTATCTTCATAGCATGCACTATTAAAGGCTCTGTTATGCTTGTAAGAGTATTACTCATATATATATCGAATGATAATGCAAATACAGATAAAGCACTGCTTATAGTATATTTAACAGGTACTGTTGCATATAAAGTTGGGTCTATAATACAATTAGATGAATAAACATTAGATTCATTATTTTGCTTATTCACTTCTTCATATTTATCATATAAGCACATTCCTGTAGATATTTCAGATAAAGAACCCAATATTGTAGGCACAGCTATAATAGGCAAAGGTTTATGGTATACAGGCTGACCATTGATATAGTCTGAAGCTTCTCCGCTGTTTGTTACTACAATTGCAGCACCTTTAGCAGTATTTTGTATTTTAAAGCCTCCTACTGCAACTATAGATTCTGCTCTACTATATCTTACTAAATTGGCAATGATATCTGCAGCATCGCTTGTGCTTGTAGAATTTATATCAGAATAAACCATTACATTGATAAAATTATCATTAAGTTTACTCACTATTTGATCTATTAATCCGGTTTGATTAAATGATGCTCCGTCTGTAACTAATACAGTTCTTCCGCCGTATTTCTTTATTGCATCTGGTAAGCAGTCAAGAGAATCAACTCCGAATGTTATTTTTGTTGGTATATTAAATTCTATTATAGCCATAGTCTTCTTCTATTATATATATTTTTATATTTCTTATTATATATTTTCGGAAATATTAACCTTAATTTTTAATGTTAACCGTCAATTAATTTTATACATTTTACAATATTTACATATGCCAGCCAATTTTCTTTACTGTTTTTTTATACAAATTTATTGCTATGCTCGTCGACGAAGTCCACCTAGGCAGGTGTCGCCTACAATAAGCTAGTGAATAAACTCACTAGCTGCTACGACTCGCTTTTATATTTTTATTCTGATATTTCAAAATTATTATTTATTATTATTGTTATGCCCGTATACGCCTAAAGTCTTAACCTAATAAATTAAGTTACACGCCTGTATCCCTGATGGAATGGCTTCAGTTCGCTTTTTGTATTTTATATACTATAATACTATAATATTTTTATTATCAATAATAAAAAATTAAATATTAGTGATGTTATAAGTTTTAGAGTGATAAAGAAGCAGCTGATAACTGACGAATGAAGTTGTTCTCTAACAATATTTAAAATAAAAATTGTGAGCCTCTGGCAAGTTTATTTTACAGAGCCTTTGCATATCGAGCGAACAATTTTTATTATTAATAATAAGTTTATCGCTAGCAATAATAAAAAATTATTCTATTATGTATAGATATTCATCTTTTATGAACGGTCTAATTTCATCAAAGTCAAAAACTATTTCTGTTTCACCATAAACATAAGCTGTTATAGTATATATAGGCCATACGAAATGTATTCCGTCAGCATAAATGTAAAAAGATGTATCAGCTAAAGTTATTTCATCTAAAGGGACTAAGTAACTTTCTTCATCTCTATCTTCTATCGATAAAAGTTTATCTCTCATAATGCTTCTTAATTCACTATCATCAAAATCTTTTATCAGATCAGTAACTTCTATTTTTTCACCTGTTTCTAATGAATATACTAAATTGTAATTATTGTACACCCCATGTGCTCCGCCTAAATATAATGTTGAAGTTCTTCTTATTGATATACTTTTATCATTAAAATAAGTTATACTAATAGATTTACTTGATTCATAACTGTCAGCTGAATTGGTTAACCATTCATCATAAGGATCACTCATATCATTTTCAAATAATTTTGATATGCTTCCCTTTTTATCCTCAAATTCTAAATTTTCATTTCTTTTTAGATTATTTAGATTGAAACCTTCATTTATATCAAAAGAAATTTTATCATATATTTCTAATTTGTTAGTGTCATCAGGTATAAGCAAAAATATAGAATCTTTATATGAGAATGTTGATGCACTTCCATATTCATTAGTTTCAGAAACATCTGAATATGCATAGTTATATACTGCTGCTTTTAATGATGAAGTTGTATTTATTTCTTTTGATGAACTATTTAATGATTTGGAAGTCATTTTAAATGATGTAATATTTGAATATGTACTTTCTATACTGTCGCCGTTTTCAGCTTCTGCATATATTCTATTATTTGTTATATCAAGAATGCTGTTTTTATCATAGAATTGGTATATATCATTTAAATTTTTATAATTAAAAGCTGCCTTTATTTTTTCATAATTTGGCATTAATTCAGAGTTATTTTCAGGCCATCTGTCATTTAAATAAACTGAAAAGAAATCTCCTTCATCATTTTTCATATAATAGTGATGAGATATCCATTCTATATTTTTTGGTGTATTAGAACTATCATTTTTTGTATTATTATTGTTTGATTCTTCGGCTTGTTTTAATTCATTTGTTTTTGTTTCATTGGTTTGAGTTTCTATTGCATTAGTATTGGTTTGATTATTATTAATGTTATTATTTGAACATGATATTATTAAAAGTATAAAAGATAATGCAAGAATATTTCTAATCATAATTGTTTTTCCTAAATTTTAAAAATCTAGTAAACATAATATTTTATATTATTTATTTTGTCAATATAGAAAAATATTACTATATAAAGAAGTTTTTTATTGACATTATGAAGTTTATGATATAACATAAATAAAATTTATATAATATATTTAAGGGCTTATTATGAAAAGAATATTGATTGTTTTTTTGATGATGTTTTTGGTTATAGTATCATGCACTAAAAAATCATAAACAAGTACTGAGTCAGTTCCATCTATATCTATAAATTTGGGACCTGAACCTAAGACTATGGATCCTACACTAAATTCTATCAATGTTGTATCATCTTATATACTTCATGCTTTTGAAGGCTTAACAAAGATAGATTCAAATAATAATGTAAGACCAGGTATGGCAGAAACTTGGGATATATCAGATGATGGTTTGGTATATACATTCCATATAAGAAAGAATGCAAAATGGTCTGATGGTAAACCTGTAACAGCTCATGATTTTGAATATTCTTGGAAAAGGGCTATTGATCCAAATACTGCAGCTGAGTATTCATATATGATGGAAATAGTAAAAAATGCTAAAGAAATTAATGCAGGCAATATGGATTATAATAGTTTAGGTGTAAGAGCTATTGATGATTATACATTTGAAGTACAGCTTGAAAATCCTGCTATTTATTTTATAGACTTCATAGCTTCTACAGTAGTATTTATGCCTGTTAGAAAAGATATTATAGAACAATATGGAGATAAATGGACTTTAACTCCTGAAACATATATAGGAAATGGCCCTTATAAGATGAAAGAAAGGGTAATAGATGAGAAAATAGTTTTTGATATTAATACTAACTATTACGATGCTGATAAGCAAATAGCTAAACAGATTAATTTTGTACTTATGAGCGATCCTAATACTGCTATAGCCGGTATAAGAGGCGGTACAATAGATTTTTCTGCATTAGAGCCTCCTTCTGCTGAAATAGAAAAATTAAATAATGAGGGTTATATAGTAGCAAATAATGCTATAGGTACTTATTACATAGAATTAAATATCACTAATAAAGCTTTTGAAGATAAAAGAGTAAGACAGGCTTTATCTCTTGCAATAGACAGAAACTATTTAGTAAAGAATGTTACTAAAGGCGGACAGGTTCCTGCAGGAGCTTTTGTTCCTACTGAAGTAAAAGGATTAAACAGCACATTTAGAAAAGAAAATAAAGAATATATAAATGTTAATGATTATGAGAATAATGTAAAAAAAGCAAAAGCATTAATGGCTGAGGCTGGTTATCCTGACGGTGCAAATTATCCTGTAATAGAATTAAAAGTTTCTCCTGGTATTTATGTATTAGTTGGAGAGGCTTTGCAGCAGATGTGGAAAGAGAATTTAAATGTTAATGTATCTTTAGTACAGGAAGAGTTTCCTATAACACTTCAAACTTTGGTAGAAAAAGATTATCAAATGGCTAGAATGGGCTGGACTGGCGATTATAATGATCCTATGACTATGCTTGATGTGATGACAAGCGGCGGCGGAGTAAATCATACAGGATTTGCTAATAAAGAATATGATGATAATTTATTAACAGCAAAACAAACTGAAGATAATAATATAAGAATGACTGCTATGGCTAAAGCTGAAAATATACTTATGGAAGAAATGCCTATTATACCTTTATATTATAGAGCAGATTCTTTTATGAAAAATCCTAAATTGCAGGGTGTAGTATTAAATCCTTTGGGAAGACATAAATTCAATTATTCGTATATTAGATAATAAAATGTTAGGAGAAAAAATATGAAAAAAATAATTACTTTATTTTTAATGGCTGCTTCATTATTTGTTCTGTCATGCGGCGGAAGCGGAAGAAATAATAATGATACTATAGTAATTAATATGGGGGCAGAACCTAGAACTATAGACCCTAGTTTAAATAGTTTGAATGTTGTTTCTGCTATGTTGTATCATCCATTTGAAAGTTTAACAAAAATAGGAGCTGACGGAAAACTTACAGGTGGTATGGCAGAAAACTGGGATATATCAGAGGACGGAAAGACATATACTTTTCATTTAAGAACTAATGCTTTATGGTCTGACGGTAAACCTGTAACAGCATACGATTTTGAATATGCATGGAAAAGAGTTGTTAATCCTGATGTTGCAGCACAATATGCTTCTTTATTAGAAATAATAAAAAATGCTAAAGAGATTAATGCAGGTAATATGGATTATAATGAACTTGGCGTAAAAGCTATAGATGATCATACTTTCCAAGTAGAGCTTGTTGATCCTGCTGCTTACTTCTTGGAGTTTATGACTACAGTTTCTGTTTTCGCACCTGTTAGAAAAGATATTATAGAGCAGTATGGAGATGATTGGACTTTATCTCCTGAAACTTATATTTGTAATGGTCCTTATCAAATGACTGAAAGAGTAATGGATGAGTATATCACTTTTGAAGCTAGAACTAATTATTATAATGATGAAACAGTTGCTAAGAAATTAAAATTTATTTCTATGGCTGATCCTAATACAGCTATTGCTGGAATTAGAGGAGGCACTATACATTTTTCAGCATTAGAACCTCCTTCTAGTGAAATAGAAAAATTAAAAGCAGAAAATTATATTGCTCTTAAAGACGGAGTAGGTACTTTCTATTTATCTCTTAATATTACAAATAATGCTTTGAAAGATAAAAGAGTAAGACAGGCTTTATCTTTGGCTATTGATAGAAATTATTTAGTATCTAATGTTACTATGGGAGGACAGGTAGCAGCTCAGGGTTTTGTTCCTCCTTCTATGGACGGTATTAATGGCCCTTATAGAGAAGAAGCAGGAATACTTATAGACACTGACAACTATACAGAAAATGTAGAAAAAGCTAAAGCTTTGATGGCTGAAGCTGGATATGCTAACGGAGATGGTTTTCCTGTATTAGAGATAAGAGTTTCTCCTGGACTTCATATAATAGTTGCAGAGGCTATACAGCAGATGTGGAAAGAGAATTTAAATATAGATGTAACATTAAAGAATGATGAATATCCTTTAGTTCTCCAATATTTATTAGAGAGAAACTTTGATATTGGTTCTATGGCTTGGAATGCAGATTACAGAGATCCTATGACTATGCTTGAGATTATGGTAAAAGGCAATACATTCAACTATGGTTTATATGATAATGCAGCTTATAATACTTTAATTAACAATGCTAGAAAAACTGCTGATCCTGCTGTTAGAATGAAATATATGATGGATGCAGAAAAACTCTTGATTGATGATATGCCTTTTATACCTCTTTATCATAGATCATATACTTTGATGGTTAGTCCTAAATTAAAAAATGTTGTGTACAATGCTTTAGGAAAACATAAATTCAATTACTGTTACATAGAATAATCAATAAAATAATAATTGATAATTACTAATTTAAAAGGGGCTTTATTATAAGCCTCTTTTTTTATTTTAATAAATCAACATTCTTTAAATAAAATTCACTATTTTTTTATCAATTTATAATTTATATAGCAGCTAATTAAATTTTAATTAATTAGTTATTGACAAATATTTATATTAGGATATAAATAATATGTTAACATAGTAAATTAATATATTGGATAAGTTCTATGAAAAAAATAATTTGTTTATTAATCACAGTTTGTTTATTATTGATATCATGCGGTAATGATCAGGATGGCGTTGAAACTATAAGAGTAAGTATTGGGGCAGAACCTCAAAGTATAGATCCTTCATTTTTGTCAGCAATAGACAGTATGATTTATGCAGTACATGTATTTGAAGGACTTACATCAAAAGATGAAAATGGAAATATAATAGGAGGAGTTGCTGAAAGTTGGGATATATCTGAAGACGGACTCACTATTACATTTCATTTAAGAGATAATGCTAAATGGTCTGATGGAAAGAATGTTGTTGCCGATGAATTTGTATATTCTTTTAGAAGATTAGCAGATCCTAATACAGCATCAGCATACAGCTTTTTAATAACTCCTGTAAAAAATGCTGGTAAAATACTCAAAGGAGAACTTCCTGTAGAAGAGCTAGGAATAAAAGCATTAGACGACAAAACCTTAGAAGTATATTTTGAAAGCCCTACAGCATACTTTTTAGAATTAGCAGCTATACCTATATTCTCACCTCTTAGAGAAGAATTCATAAGTGATGATTGGACTTTCTCTACCAATACATACATAGGTAATGGTCCATATAGAATGATAAAAAGAAAACCGGATGAAATAATATCTTTAGAATTGAATACCAATTACTGGAATAAAGATGCTATGATAGCTAAAAGAATAGACTTTATAATGTTCTCTGATGTATCTACTGCTTATGCTGCTTTGAAAGAAGGATCTATTTTATATTCATATAAAATACCTACTACAGATATAGATTTGCTAAGAGAGGAAGGCTATTTAGTTACAACACCTTCTCTAGGAACAGCTTACTATGCTTTGAATAATACAAATGAAGTTTTAAAAGATAAAAGAGTAAGAAGAGCATTAGCTTTAGCTATAGATAGAAACTACATAGTAGAAAATATTACAAAAGGCGGAGAGATACCTGCGGCTGCTTTCATACCTTATGGTTTAAAAGATGTAAAAGGTGATTTCAGAGAAAATGGAGGCGGATATTACAGTGTTAAAAAAGAAGATTATCAAGCTAATATAGAAGAAGCCAAAAAACTTTTAGAAGAAGCAGGATATACTAATGGAGAAAATTTCCCTGTACTAGAGTTTAAAACAAATCCTGGAACAGGCATTACAATAGCAGAAGCTGTTCAGCAAATGTGGAAAGAGAATCTAAATATAGATATGACTATCACTCAGGAAGAATGGTCAGTATTTCAAAAGAACAGACAAACAAGAAATTATGTGGTATGCAGAGCCGATTGGATAGGAGATTATCTTGATCCTATGACTTTTGCTGATCTATTTATAAGTACAAGTGCTGGAAATAGAGTGGGATACAATGATCCTGAATATGACAGACTTATATTAGAAGCTAAAAACACTATTGATAATAATATAAGAATGACTAATATGCATAAGGCTGAAGATAAACTTATAGGGGAAGATATGGCTTTTATACCTATTTATCATTATACATCTTGTTCAATGCAAAGTCCTAAATTAAAAAATGTTTTAGTTGATACTTTGGAAATAAGAAGATTTTTTTATTCATATTTAGAATAAAAATTATATTTTATACATATTTTTTCGATTATTAAATTAAAGCATAATAATAAAAAAAGTTAGTATTTGATTTTTTGAATACTAACTTTCTTTATTATTTTCTAATCATTTTTTATTAATTATTTTGCTAAGGCCATTGCTAATTGACTGTGTCCGGCGTAAATTAAATAATAGATTTCATTAAATCCGTTCCTATCCATATAATTAGCTAATGCTTCAGATCTTGCCCCTGTAGCGCAATATAAAAGATATTTTTCAGATTTATCCAAGCCATTAACTAAATTTTCAGCTTTTGGATCATTTAAATCTATTAATATGCTTCCTTCTATTGCTCCTGTCATATTAACTTCCATTTTGCTTCTTACATCTAATAACTTTATATCATTACCTGACTTTATTAAATCAGCAGCCTCTTGAACATTTAAAGATTTTAACATTATAAACACCTATTTTTTATATACACACTATAGGTATATGATAACATAAATATATATAAAATCAATATAACTTTTATTAAATTTTACTCGAATCTGGTGAAAGGCATATTCTCTATAGCACCTTCCGCACCTATAGTTTCATTTAATTGTCCATTTATAAGGAATATGACATTATCTATACCTTCAAATTGAGTTGCTGTATATACCAACTGATAAATCTGCACCATAGTTCCTTCATTTCCAAGAGGATTAAATTCAAAATTCTCATTGAAGTTTAAATATACTGTATTATTCTCAATGAATATATCAAGCAATTCTGTATCTTTAGGTATGCAGCTTATTATATTTCTGTTATTTTCTTCATCAGTAGCACCAATCAATAATTCTTTTATAGCTTCCTCTACAGAAGATTTATTATTAAATTTTCTTTCTCTAAATATCAATGTAATAGAGCCTGTAGATTCACTATATTCAACTAAATATATTCCTTCATTACTATTCTCTTTAAGCTTTCTCTCTTTTAAATCTCTAGTAATATTATTATTAGCTTTTTTGATATTGTAATTATTAATATCATTCTGAGCTTTCTTAATAATTTCTTTTTTATATTCAGTATTATTATTTATTATATTATTATTTTTTAATTCATCAGTTTCTTTTATATTATCTTTTAATTCATTATTTTTTACTATAGTGCTTTCTATACTTTCTTTTGTATTATTTTTCTCATTTGCAGGCTTATTTATTATTGAATTATTATTATTTTCCCTGCTGTTATTTACTATAGTATTATTTTCCCTTACAGGATTATTATTATTTGGATTAACCAAATCGTTTATTACTCTGTTATAATCAATATTGGGTTTATCAAAAGAATTAGTCATTGTATAAACAGATGTCTGCATTATATCTTTTCTATTTGGCTTTGTATTATTATTATTTACTATAGTATTGTTTGCAGATTTTTTAGTATTATCATTTATTGTATTTTCTTTTATATCATTATTTGGCGTATTACTATTAACTTGATTGTTATTTATTACTCTTTCTTTATTTTCATTATTATTCAAATATTTATCAATATTAAAATCATCATTTGTATTTGAATTATTTTTTTTAGTATTTTCTACATAGCTAGCAGGAGGCTTAGTACTGAAAGTAGTACTTGATGCCGGCTTCATAGTTGTAGTTTCTCTTCTGGTAGTATTATCTTTTGGTTTTAGAATATCATCGAATATACTTTTTTGAGTTTCAGTGCTATTTTTTTTAGCAGTGTTTATATTTGTTTTAATATCTTGAGTATTATTGTCTTGTCTATTTTCTAATATCATTTGCTCAAGATAATTGTATGGTTTTTCTTCTTTCACAGTATTTTCAATATCTGCAACAATAATATTTTCTTTAGTATTATTTGTAGAATCATTTTCAGGTATTCTATTTAATGTGTTCATACTATTTGAATATATTATAGATTCATGATTATTGCCGTAATCTACATATCCGCTGTCATAAAGTATAGAATTACTTACTCCGCTATTATTAAAAAAAGGAAGCAAAGATTCTTTAGTTATGATACTTGAATTTGTAATACTATCTGACATAATATCCAAAGAAGTTTCTATTTTTGAATTTGTTTCATAAGCCATTACAGATAGAGTTTCATTTGTATCTGTTTTTATAAAGAAATTGAATAATGGCATATTACTTAAGAAGCTCATTTTACTTTGATCTTCTGTTACACCATCACTTTCTAATAATAATGCTTCTTTATGATTAATAGAAAAGAAATCTTTTATAGCTATATCTACCATAGGAGAATATTTTTTTACAACCGTAAATATCAAAGCTGCTGCTATGATAAAAGTTATAGATATTATAATAGGTTTCTTCAAATTTATTTCTTTACTTTCATTTCTAATTTGTCTCGTATATGATATACTTTTAGATTTTGATTTGAGCTGCTCGTATCTTGGCACTTGTTTACTCCAGAGTATTATATATCATTTAAATTATCGATAAAAAACTGAATGCTATTAGAATTTATTTTGTTGGGATAGAAATTGTATAATTGATATTTTTAATAAAAAAACCCCTTTTAGAAAAACTGTATTTCTAAAAGGGTAATTAATTCTTATTTAATTAGATTATTGTAAATGAACAGCATTACGTGATAAGAAATTTTTTCTGTCATTAGCATATTTAGCTTTAGAAGAAGTAGGATATTCAGCTAAATATTGATTATAAGTTTTATAAGCTTTTTCAAAATTTCTTATATTATTATTGCCTTTTTCGTATATTTCAGCTAGAAGAAGTATAGAATCTCCTCGTTTAGAAAATTTAACATTTTTTTCTAAAGATTTTTCTAACATATCAGCACCGTCAGAAATTCTTCCAAGCTGTTTCAAACTATCAGCCATTTCATAAACAGCATTTCCATACAAAGGAGTTTGAGAATAATTATTCATTACATCATTAAAATATACTATAGCTTCATCATGTTTATTTTCAGCTTTTTTCATAACGCCCATAGAATATATAGCTGCTGCTTTTTCATTGTTGCCGCTATTTTTTAATTTTGAGGCTTCATTATACATATTAAAAGCATTGTTATAATCTTTCTTTTGATTATAAATATCTCCTATTCTAAAATGACTGTATACAGAATATTTAGAATTTGGATATGAAGTTATAATATTGCTGTAAGCATTGATTGCATTTTCATAATCTTTAACATTTTTTAATTCTTCTGCTGAATTGAATAATGCTATGATTTCAGGATTAGTTTCAGTTACTTTAGCAGGCTTATCAGTTTCTTTTTTTATTATTGAAGTTTGAGCATTATTTGCTGCCTGATTAGTCTGATTTGCATCATTAGGAACTACATCATTTGTATTAACCATGTTAGTATCTGTATTGTTAGTATCCATCATATCATCAGTCATAACATCATTAGTCATCATCATATCATTAGTAGACATAGTGTTAGTATCGTTATCAGGATCTAATATAGCATTAGTTTCCATAGCAGCTATACCTTGACTATTAGTTACATTTACAGTATAGAAATATTTTCTTATGATACTTTCTTCATTGTCAACTTGGAAATCAAGTTTACCTATACCTGCAGTTAAAGTTCTGAAAGTAAGGAAAGCATTAGTTTTATCTCTTGTAAATCTTACGAAGTCAAGATTAGTAGAATAGCTTGTTATACGAATATATCTGTCAAAGTTAGTAGCATTCAATTTAATTGAGAAAAGTGTATTTTCAGATAAATCTACAGACTTAACCAAATCAGCTTCTATAGGACCATTTTTCACACGAACGGAAGAAGCATTAGTTACAACCTGATCATCCGGCTGTACAGTAATTGTTTCCTGAGCAAATGCTGCATTGATCACAACAAACATTGCAACAATAGAAGAACATAAAAAAACACGCATAATTCTCTCCTAAAAGTTAGTATTATTTTTTTCGGCTTTCTACAAAGTTTCTTGAGTACTCTAAATCTTCAAAATTCAGATTTTCTTTTGTAGATAACATTTCGCCTTTTAAAATTTTTTCCTCATCTTCTTTAAGAAGATTGATGGCTTTTGAGTTTTCCTCTTCCGGACTTAATGGTATTACTTTAGGTTTTGAGCAAGATCCTATTAATATTCCAGAGAGTATTACTAATAATAACCAAACAAATAAAATTATGAAAAATAAAATCTTTTTCGTCCTGTAAAAATCTTTTACTTTTTCAATCATTAAGTTATACCTCTAATCAAATTATAAAATATAGTAAAAAAATTGCAATGAATTTATACTCATATATTAAAATTTACAATAAATTTACTAATAAAATTCAGATGCAACTTTTAAAATATATCGTATGATTAAAATTAATATTTAGCATTTAAATTTTATACATTTAATTTAACTTTTCAATCCATTTAAATACTTTATCCAATATATGTTCACTGTCCATGGCCTCAAAGAATATGCCATTAACTAAATTATTATGATAAATATTTTTATTATCAAATATAATACACTCAGCTAAGCCGTCATGAAAGCTATTAACCTTATTAGAAAAATTAATAGAATTATCAACATCGCAAATAGGATCTAACTCTGAATGAACGCATAATACCTTTGTTTTCTCGCTTCCATCTATATGATTATAAGGATTAGCCTCTTCCCTATTGTAGCCCTCTTCAAATAATTGATCAAGCATAGGAGTTATTATATCATTAGTACATACATTTAAATCTGTTGGCCCTCCAAGAGATACATAGCCTTTAAAAATATTAGAATCCACATTATATTTCTTATGCATTTCTTTATAGTAAACAAGCAAAGCTCCCAAATGTGCACCGGCAGATGAGCCTATCACTATAATATCAGAATAATCAATATTTTTATTTTTCAAAATTTCCAATGCTTTATTAAATCCTGCAAATACATCTTCTATTTGAGCAGGGTATTTATATTTTTTACTTAGTCTGTATCCTAATAAAATAGTATGGAATTTCTCTTTTGCAAATCTTCTTCCAACAAATCTGTATAAATTAGCATTACCCTCTCTCCAGCCTCCGCCGTATAGATAAACTATAACCTGTTTCTTTGGACTTTCATTTTCTTTTAACTGAGGTGCAAAATATAATATATATTGAGCCTTATTTTTATCGAATATATACTTTTCAGGCTTTATTTTCTTATCAGCTTTTATAAAATTAACAGCCATACTTGGATAAGTTAGATACTCACCAAGCAAATTTTTTCTTCTTATCTTTTCCTCTATTTTTTTCTGTTTTCTCTCCAATTTGGCTTTTTTTTCTTCAAGTTTCCTCTGTTCTTTTTCTTTTTTTATTTGCTCTTTTTCTTCTTTTTTATTATCTTCCATAAGAATACTCCTTAACTTAAACTTATAAATTATATATGAAAAATCTTTATTGTAGATGAAATAAAATCAATTCTAAATAATATAAGCATAGCTAAAATAACTATTATTCCTCCTCCCAAAGCTGATAAACTGCTCCAAAATACAAAATTAAATAAAGGCAGAATTATCATCATTATTGATATAAATGAAGCAGACATTATATAAGAAACATATTCATTAAAATATTTTCTATCTATAACCGCAATAAAAAACATAGCAATATTTAAACCAAGCGACAAGAAAGGAATAACATAATTAAATGACCATTTATAAAAACCGGTAAATATATCTATTACAATCACGAGTGGCATAAGTATAAAAAACTCTATAAGTAATTTCTGCCTTAAATATAAAGTATCCGCTGTAAAACATACATAAGTAAAATAAGAACATAATATTGATATAACAGATATTACAGCCCAATTATATTTTGAATTAGTTGAAATATTTACTATTATCAAAGCTATTATTGCTGCTAATGATGAAAGCAAAACTATTTTTTGAGCATTGATTTTTTTCTGCATTTTATAAAACCATTCATAAGAATGATATTCTTCATTTATTATAGCATTATCATTATTATTTAATTCTTTCAAACATAAAGGACATATATTTCTATTAGTTTTAATTTTCAATCTGCAGTTATTACAATACGCCATTTTATTTATACTCCGTAATCATTAGAATAAATTTCCACTTCTGTAATATTAGATATATATCTAAAAAAATATTTTATTATATCAGTTTCTATTACCGTTCTATTAAATGTAATTGATAATTTATCACCGAAACTGCATAAGCCGCAATTTAAAGGACTGTTTATTGTAGGATATACAACAGCTTCAAAATGACTTATATAATCTTTCATATCATCGGGCAAAGATATATTACCAAAATTTGATACTGTCATAGTTTTCAATTTATCTTCAAAAAGTTCAAATGCTAAATTAACAACAAAATTTTTAATAACTAAAGGTATAAATTTTGCAAATATATTATTTTCTAATTTCGTATTCTCATATATAAAATTCTGAAGTTTTTCCTTACTGATTTTATATTTCATCTCTCTGTTTGTGATCATTATAATATCATCAAAAGTTAATTCCTTATCTGTGGGAATCAATATATTAGCAACACCAAAGAAATTTTTTAAAGATATTGAAGGAAATATACTTCTTAAATTAACAGGCACACACATCACTATATTTTTTCCGTCAAGTCTGTTTTTTATTCTAGTTTCATAAATTGAATAAACCAAAGCTGACAATATATAAGATGTGATTGTGGTATTATGTTTTTTACTCTCTTCCTTTATGCTTTTCAAACTTATCATTCCATGCACAACATTATCGCCGTAAAATTTCAAAGGCTTTCCTTTAATTAAGTAAACATTCTTTATCTTTTTTTCTTTTTTAGTTTCTATTTTATCCTTTGTATGCACAGAAAAGCTGTCATCATAGTCTGCAATAATAGGAACAGTATCTTTAAATATATCATCATTTTTATCATCAATATTTTTTCCTAACAAAACAAAATAATGATATAGCAAAGATTTTAAAAAACTTATTAAAGCCGTAGCATCAGCAAGAGAGTGATAAACTTCAGTAAAAATTCTATATTTATAATAGCCTACTCTCAAAAGATAGCCATTATTTAATTTGCTGTTTATATTATAGCAGGGATAATATTTATCTTCCTCTACGATCAATCTTCTATGATTTTCTTCAAAGTAATTCCAAAATAATCCTTTCTTTATCATAAGCGAAAGTGTTGGAAATCTTTTTATTGTAATGTCTAATGCATTCTGAAGTATATCAGGATTAACTTCTTCATTATTAAGTACAACTGACACTCTGAATATTGGTATATTTTTTTTATTTTTTATAGAAACAAAAAGTTTAGCAGCATTGTCCAATTTATAAAGATGTTTCATACTCATAGCACCATAATTTGATATTAATATTTTAAATCATTTGCTTTATTTTTCAATAATTAAATTAAGCATAAAAAATATATTTAGTATATTATAGTTCATATTTTCCTTATTTTTTACGTATATCATACAAAACAAATACTATTATTGAAATCAAAATGTTTCCATCAATTCTAATATTATACCATCAGGGTCTTTGAAATATAATGCTTTGCTCTTTGAAAATCCGTAAGAAGTAAAATCAAATTCCTGAGATGCTGATAGGCATTCCACATTATTATCAATTAAATGTTTATATACTTTTTCTATATCCTCTACTCTGAAGCAAATCTCTGATGCTGAAATTTTATTTAATTTAGGTTCATCTTTTATAGTTTCAGGACTTACAAACTGCAATAATTCTATAGGAGGAGCTATTATATTATCACTACCGTTAAGATAAGCAATTTTTACCTTACAATTATTCATGGCAAAAAGTGCATCTGTTTCTTTGCCTTCCATTAAAGCCTCGCCTATTAATGTTAAGCCTAAAATATCTCTGTAAAAATTAATAGATCTTTCTATATTGCTCACAGTAATACCTATATGCATTACTTCTTTTAACATAAAATTTACTCCTCATAATTTTCTCAATATAATTCTAACAAAAAATCAAATAATATGAAATATACTTAACAAAATTAAATTTTATTAACGCACGGTAAACATATTCTTATATATATCAAAATTCTATTTTTCAATTAATCTATATTTAAAGCTATGTTATGCGTGCGGTGAATGCAATATAAATTTAAAAAAATCCTGGGTGGGCAGCTAAAAAAATCTAATTGAAGCAACAAGAAAAAATAATCTTATATTGCAGATTAAAACTGTAAGCCTAGAGGGTGGGCAAATGTAATTAAATTTTAAAACTTACATTACATACCCCGCCCTTTATTCTTTATAGCTAAAATTTAAATTTTAGTATTTTTTATATTTAAAGCTTCAATTAGAAATTAAGCCACCCACCCAAGTGTTATTTAAATATATAATCTGCTTAACGCACGCTTAATGCATTTTAATTTATTATTTAAATTATAATAATAATCAGCTTATATTTTAATTTTATTCTGCGTGCGGTGAGATAATATAAGTATGGTAATCAATCAAAATATATATTATAAGTTGACAATAGTTGTATTTTGATATATAATTACGGCGAATAAATAATCTATAAATAAAAAATCTAATAAACAGAGGTGTAATATGTCAGGACACTCCAAGTGGGCTAGTATTAAACATAAAAAAGCCGCAAATGACTCAAAAAAAGGTAAAATTTGGTCAAAAATAGCAAAAGAAATAACAATCGCAGTAAAAGAAGGCGGAAGCCCAGACCCAGACCAGAATGCAAGATTAAGAATGGTTATAGTAAAAGCTAAAGGTACTAACATGCCTAATGATAATATAGACAGAGCTATAAAAAGAGGTGCTGGAGCAGGCGAAGGTGCTAATATCGAAGAAATGTCTTATGAAGGTTATGCTCCAGGCGGAGTAGCTATCATAGTAGACGTTGCTACAGATAATAAAAATAGAACAGCTGCTGAAATAAGATCTATATTCAGTAAAAATGGTGGAAACTTGGCAGAAAACGGTGCAGTTTCTTGGCAGTTTAAGAAAAAAGCTGTTGTAATGATACCTGCTGCTGGAAATACTGAAGAAAGCTTAATGGATATAGTTTTAGATGCTGGTGCCGAAGATATAGAACAAGATGAAGAAGTATTTACTATTACTGGACCTATGGAAACTTTATCATCTATAGTTGATGCTTTAAAAGCTAAAGGCATAGAGCCTGAAAGTGCTGAAATAGTACGCGTTGCTGATAATACTATGACTATAGCTGAAAATGATGCTAAAAAAGTTATGAAAATAATAGGTTTATTTGAAGATCATGATGATGTTTCTGCAGTAGCTACTAACTTAGAAATCACTGATAACTTAATAGAAGAATAATAATTATCATAAAATAAACAATTAAAAGCAATTAATATCTTTATGATAACTTTAGGAATAGACCCGGGATTTGCTAGATGCGGATATGCTTTTATAGAAGCAAAAAACTCCGTATACAAAATAGTAGATTCCGGGCTTATTGAAACCTTTCAAAATCAAGAATATAATCAAAGACTTTCTTTTATCTATACCCAATTAGATGAACTTATAAAAAAATACAAGCCTTCTAATGCCGCAATAGAAGAATTATTCTTTTCAAAAAATACTAAAACTGCAATAAAAGTTGCTGAAGCTAGAGGTGTTATAATATTGGCTTTAACACTTAATAATATTGAATTCTATGAATACAAACCTAAAGAGGTGAAATCTCAAATAACAGGCAACGGAAATGCTAATAAAGATGCTATGATGAAAATGGTTAACCTTTTTACCGGTGCCGATATTATTCAAGATGATACAGCCGATGCCGTAGCTATAGCTTTAGCCCATGCTTCAAGAAACCGAATATTTAATAATATTAAATGATAGGATTTTTATAGTTAATATCATCTATCAAATAGATATTATCTTTATGATTTGTTTTAGGAGTTTCAGTTTCTTCTGATGTTTCTGAATTTTCTGATCTTTCTGTATCTTGAGAACTTTTATCTTCAGATCTTTGATTTTCAAGTATAGATTCAAATTCTGATTTATAATTCTCTAATATAGTACCGCTGAAATCAGCATATAATAAGATATCTTTTAATCCTTCTAAATCATAAACATAAGTATATGTATACTTTGCACTGCCTAAAGTTTCTAAAGCTCTAACTGCAAAAGTATTATGATGTAATAATTCTTTAAGAAGCATTATACTTTTCTGACTTGCCATTTGAGAATTGGTTAATGAATAAAATTCAGTTTCTCCGTATTTATTTAATGATGTATTTCTAGGTTCGTTTTTGCCTAATCTATATACGATATCTATTTTATCATTATCATTAAAACGTTGTTTAAAAAGCAGAGAAGGAGTATATAAATTTATATTTATGGAATTGCTGTTTACTTTTATCATTAATGTATTGAAGTTTAAACTATTTTCTTCCTGTTTTTTTATGAATATAGAAATTTCTTTTTCATCTGTTATAGGGTCTATTTTCTCAACTAAATGCCATTCACCTATTGCATAATACTGTGAATACAATATAGAAGAACTGATAAAAATCATAGCAATAATAATTTGTTTTATTATTTTCATAAGCAACTCCATTTAGTTTTCTATATTATATTATGATAGTTTTATCAATTAAAATCAACAATAAATACAAAATTAAAAAAAATTTTTGATGATTTTAGTTTACATATTGAAATAAAAACAGCAGAAAACTAAAAAATTAGCCTTCTGCTGCAATAAAAAAGAATATAACAAATAAAATTTTTATTTTAAATTTATGCTTTTAACTTCAACTTTATCAAGTAAATTATTCATATCTTCAAATGTCGTAAGCCCCTCACTGAAAGCAGTAGCAGTACCTGAAGCTATAGCGTATTTATAAGAATCTAGTATACTTAAATTTTTGCTTATTCCATATACAATACCAGCCACCATGGCATCCCCTGCACCTACAGAACTTACAAGTTTTCCTTCAGGGGCATTTCCTATATAAGATCCTTCCTTAGTAACCAATGCAGAACCATCTTTTCCTAATGATACTAAAACATTATCACTTCCATCTTCCACTAATTGTTTAGCATAGGTTATGATATCATAAACAGTTTTTATATCTCTTCCAAAATATTCAGATAATTCTTTTCTATTTGGCTTTGTAAGAAATACATTTTCTTTAACTGCTATTTTAAAAGCATTCTCTCTGGAATCTAGTATTATTTTTACATTATTTTTTAATTTTGTTTTTTGTATAATATCTTTATAAATATCTTCTTTTACTGAACTAGGCACGCTTCCTGAAAGTACTAATATATCATTATCCTGAATATTATTATCTATAATAGAAAGCAGCTGATCTATATTCTCCTGCAATATTTTAGGAGATTTACCCATTATTTCAGTTTCTTTTTTTTCTGTTTTTATTTTTACATTGATTCTAGTATTTTGTGAAAGAGAGATAAAATTATCTTTTATTCCGTATTTATTTAAATCTGATTTTATATACTCCCCTGTAAAGCCTCCGCAAAATCCCAAGGCAACAGATTCAATGCCAAAATTTTTTAATACTTTAGAAACGTTTATTCCTTTTCCGCCTGCCAAAGTATATGAAGTATTTACTTTATTTAATTCTCCTTCTTCTAATTTATTCATATCAATATAATAGTCTACTGCAGGATTTAGTGTTAAAGTGTAAATCATATAAACTCCTCGATTTCTATTGTTTAGTAAATAATATTAATACATATAAATGAGTATATATGAAAAAAGAAAAAAATAAAATATTAATTATAATCAAAAGCTTACATTTTATTTTATCAAAATAATTCTTTGACTTTTTTTATAATTTAATTATACTTTACTTATAATAATAAAACTTTTAATTTGGAGTGTTAATATGGCTGTTTTAGTATGCGGAGGAGCCGGATATATAGGCTCACATGTAGTTAATGAACTTTTAAAACAGAATATAGAAACTGTTATAATAGATTCATTAGAATATGGGCATAAAGATGCTATCAAAGACTGTAAGAATTTTTATCATGGAAATATAGGAGATAGTGATTTACTTGATAAAATTTTTAAAAGTCATGATATAGATTCTGTAATGCATTTATGCGCATATATAGAAGTAGGAGAAAGTGTACAAAATCCTGCTAAATATTATCACAATAATGTATCCAATTCTATTAATCTTCTTAATGCAATGCTCAAAGCCAAAGTAAAGAATTTTATATTTTCTTCTACTGCTGCTGTTTATGGGGAACCTGAAAAAATTCCTTTGGAAGAAGATTGCAGAAAAGAACCTACAAACCCTTACGGAGACAGTAAATTAGCATTAGAAAAAATACTTTCTTGGTATAGTAAAGCTTATGATTTTAATTATGTAGCTTTGAGATATTTTAATGCTTCAGGTGCTCACCCAGACGGACATATTGGAGAAGATCATAAACCTGAATCACATTTGATACCATTAATACTTCAAGTACCGCTTGGAAAAAGAGAGTCTATAAAAATATTCGGTGATGACTACCCTACTCCTGATGGAACTTGTTTAAGAGATTATATACATGTATGCGATTTAGCTTTGGCTCATATTGCTGCTATGAATTACTTAAAGAAAGGCGGAAAAAGTGTTTCATGTAATTTAGGTAATGGAAATGGATTTAGTGTAAAAGAGGTTATTGAAGTAGCTAGAAAGGTAACAGGACACCCTATACCAGCAGAAGTTTGTCCTAGAAGAGCGGGAGATTCATCAGAGCTTATAGCAAGCAGTAAGAGGGCAAAAGAAATTTTAGGCTGGACTCCTACTATAGACTCATTAGAAACTATAGTACAAACTGCTTGGAATTGGCATAAGAATCACCCTAACGGATATAATGACAGATAATATTTAATAATATTCATAGTAAATGTAAAATAAATAAAGAGGTTCTATTTTTCAGAGCCTCTTTTTGTATAATAAGTTATGGAGTTATATTATGTATAATAAAATTAAAGAAGATATTTCACAAGAATATTATACAAAAACTTTTCCTAATGATGGACAGCGTTTTATAGCATGGTATCTTAGAAATATATTTAATTTAGATGAGTATGAAACAAAAGATTGTATTACAGATGGAGCAGGTGATAAACAGATAGATGCAGTTTATATAAATAACCAAAACTCAACTATTTATATTATTCAAGGAAAATTTCATGAAAAAGAAAATATA
This sequence comes from Brachyspira suanatina, assembly GCF_001049755.1. Classification (NCBI taxonomy): domain Bacteria; kingdom Pseudomonadati; phylum Spirochaetota; class Spirochaetia; order Brachyspirales; family Brachyspiraceae; genus Brachyspira; species Brachyspira suanatina. The sequence continues at coordinate 419,884 of NZ_CVLB01000002.1, forward strand.
GATTCTAAACCTTTAAGAGAAGTATTATCATCATGGATTCAAATTCAAAATTTAGAAGAATTACAGCATAATGCTAATGAAAAACTTAAAGTAAAAATTACTGAAATTGCATCTGCACTTGATGATGACTATAGTATATGTTTTGAATTAATTACAACATCTGAATTAACAGATTCTGCAAAAAATGATTTAGAAATATTTCAAAAAACTATTTCTGAAAATGATAAATTTAATGCTAATCTCATAGTTGTAGATAATGAAACTTTACAAACACGATACAATGAAGCATTAAATATGAATAGACCTTATATTAATCATAATTTCAGTGTTGAATCAAACAAGTATATGGAAATGTATATTGGTAATAAAAAAGCTGTTATAGCAGCAATACCTTTAAAAGAATGTATTAAAATTCCTGGTATTAAAGATGGTAGTTTATTTAGAAAAAATGTACGTCAGTCTTTGGGTATGGATAATAAAGTGAATAAAGGCATAGCCCATACATTAAGGAGTGACCCGGAAAAATTTTTTTTCCTTCATAATGGTATAACTGCTATTTGTTCGTCAATAAATATTGATAATGGTATTATAAGCGTAAAAGAACTTAATGTAGTAAATGGTTGCCAATCATTAAATACTATATTTAACTGCAGTCAATCAATACGCAATACTGACAATGCGTATATAATGTTCCGTTTTTATGAGATAAATGATGCTCAATATGCTGATAATATTAGTACATCAACTAATTCTCAAAGTACTGTAAAAGCTAGAGATCTTAGAAGTAATGATAAAAATGTACTTATGATGAAAAAAGATTATGAACAGTATTTTTCAGATGGATATTTTATTACTAAACGCGGAGAATTCGCTGATCCGCTTAAATATAATACGGCTCATATCGTAGATTTAACATTATTAGGAAAGCAGCTAATAGCTTGGCATTCTCAAAGACCTACTATTTCATATAGCGAAAGTAAAATTTTCGATAAATATTTTGATCAATTATTTCATAGAGAATACAAAGCAGAAAATATACAAGCATTGCATGAGTTATATGATAACATTTTAAAAAATTGGAATAATAAAAATCCATTAAGACTAAATGAAGCCCTACTTGCTATGAAAGCATATATACCATTTCATCATTTATATGCCATTTCTCTATTATTTTGTGAAGTAAATCAAATGCATGATTTAGTACCAAATCCTTATATAGTGTTAGAAAAATTAAAAAATAATAATTTACTTAATACAGTAATAAAATTTACTGCTCAATCTTTAAATATAGCATTTGAAATAGCGAGAGAAGAAGCTATTAATAATAACAAAGTATTTAGCCCTCAAAACTGGAGTAAAGCAAAAGCTTCATTAAAAGATATACGTAATGCTGTAAAAGGTCAATATAGTACTTTAGAATTGAGTAATAAAGACTTTTTTGATACAATAGATAACTCATTACAACTTGAAAAAGATAATTTTGAATCACGCTGGGCTGCTGACTAAATACATTATTTACTTTGTTATTTATAAAAAAAGGGGCTTAAATTAAGTCCCTTTTTTATAGCTTTATTCTAATTCCCCGCCCTCTATGCTTTTCAATTAATTTATAAAATTTTTGTTTTTATTTCCTTTACGGCTATAATTAAAAAAACATGCCCGCCCTAGCTTATTTTAAATATATAGATTTCCAATACGCACGTTTAGCAATTCTAAATATGTAAATTAATTAATCATTCAAATTTAAATTATATAATAAAAATCTTCTCCCGTGCGTTGAGATAGTCAAAAAATCTAATCAAAAGCTTGGGTGGGTTATGCTTTTTTGTATTGAGTTAAAAAAAATAAAGAATATAAATATGTGAAATAAAGGCAATAAATATATAGGGGGGAATGTGAATAAAATTTCAATATAATAAAAAGGAGGCTTTAAAAGCCCCCATTATTAATTAAATCATATAATAATTATCTGTTTCTATAATATGATTTATTATAACCGCCTCTATCATTATATCTTTTATTATTGTAACCGCCTTTTCTTTTTGAATATACTTTTACACTTCTGTATGGTGGCTCACCATCACTCTTAGTTTCAACATCATTATCATTTTGAAGTTCTAAGTGTATGATTCTCCTCTCATAAGGCGACATAGGATCTAAAGCTACAACTCTTCTAGTCTTTTTAGCCTGCTGCGCAGCTTGACGAGCAATATGCTTCAAAGTTTCTTCGCGTCTTTCTCTGTATCCATCAACATCCAATATAATATGTCTTTCAATATCATCATTAAATTTCTTAGAAGCTATTAATGAAATTATAAATTGTAAAGCCTCCAATGTAGCACCTTTTTTTCCTATTAATACACCAGAATCATCTGTAGAAATGTTAATATAAATTCTCTTTTCGCTCTCTTCCTTAGCAGTAACTTCAGCCTCAACCCCCATATATTTTAATATATTAGATACTATAGATTGAAATTCACCCAAATTTGTAGAAATTTCTTCATAATAAACTCTTATAATAGTAGGAGATTCCTCTCCAAAACCTAACAATGTTCGTTTACCCTTATCTATTACCTCAATTCTAACCTGATCTTCCGTAAGATTAAGTTCCTCCAGTGCCTTACTAACGGCTTCCTTTTCTGATTTACCACTAAACTCTTTTACTAACATAGTATCCTCCTTTCATATGATAAAGTATATATAATACCACTTTAATTATTACTTTCTTTTTTTCTTTTTCTTTTTTGATTGTTTTACTTCCTCTTCTTCAACTATCTCATTTGTATTAGCTTTATCTATCTTTGAAGTTATGAACTGCTGAGCAACCCCAAATATATTCTGTGCTGTCCAATATAAAGCAAGACCGCTTGCAAAATTATAGAACATAAGAAGCATCATAAGCGGGAAAATAGTAGTCATCATTTTCATTTGCGTTGCAGCAGCTCCGCCACCTGATGCAGAAGATGAAGGCTGAAGTTTCATACTTAAATAACTTGTTACAGCCATCACTATAGGGAATAAGTTAAAATTAAATCCACCTAATATAGGTATTCCTGCCGGAAATACAAATAACTTATCAGGAGAAGAAAGGTCTGTTATCCATAAGAATGGAGTATTCCTTAATTCTACCATAGACTGCATAAGATAGAAAAATGCTATCAAAAGTGGAAATGGAAGAAGCATAGGAAGACATCCTCCTAAAGGATTAATCTTCTCTTTTTTATAAATAGCCATTATTTCAGCATTCAATTTATCAGGGTTATCTTTATACTGCTCCCTTATACGTTCTATTTTAGGATTAACCAACTGCATCTTTTTCATAGATTTATAAGAAGCATGATTGAGCGGAAAAGTTACAAGCTTAAACAAGAATGTAAACAGTAATATAGCCCAAGCATAATTTTTTGTAATATTATACAAAGCATTAAGAATAACATCCAATATATAAGTTAATGGTCTCAAATTAAGTCCTAAAAAGGATTCTTGGAATATAGACTCATAAGATTCTTCCAAATAATATTTAGAAAAAGTTCTTCTTACTTTAGGTCCCATAAATACTGAATAATTATCAGTAATAGAAGAACCGCTTTTAATAGTATGTTTAGACATTAAATTTGCTACATGAAAATCATTTCTATATTCATTAGTCGAAGGTTTAGAAAAAGTCATTGTTTCAAAAACTGTATTATTAGATTGAGCAGGAGAAGAAATAATAGCAAAATATCTATTATTCAAAGCTACCCATTTATCCTCACCTTCATATACAGCATATCTCATCTGATTAGTTTTAATTCCTCTTGAAGAAGAGCCAAATCCAAATAATCTAGAGAAAATATTATCTTTTACTATATCTCCTGTTAATAATATTTTGGATTTACCATTTCCTTTTATCAGATATTGCGCCTTAGTAGCATCTTCTCTTATAGCATTTTTATCTGTTCTATATGGCCCTATACCTGTAGCCAAGAAATATGAGTAGAATAGAGAAAGATCTTTTTCACCGATATTCTCTATATTAACAGAATTTTTTAACTGATAAGGATCCTCACCAAAAGTGAAAGTTTTAGTTATTTTAACTTCTGTATTATCTATAATAGCATTAGCAGAAAATGAAACTTTATCGCTGCTTTCTTCTATCAATTGGTAATCCAAATTTTCAGGTATTGCGATAGAATTTGATAGGTTTTGAAAAGTTACAGTGAAAGGATAAATACCTTCATAAACTTGCTCTACCATATCAATAATTTCATTAGTAGCATCCGCACCTAAATCCTGTGGATAATAATTTTTTAATTTATATGAATACAAAGAACCATTTTTAAAAATTGCTATAACATACTCATTTTCAAGTATTTTTTCATTATTAATTGATGCATTTGTATTTTCTATTTTTTGCATTTGAGCAGTATTTAATAAAGTGTTTTCAGAAGTTGTATTATTATTACTGACAGCATTTGAATTTGTATTTACATTAGAATTATAAACAGGCTTCACTGTTTTTGCCTGATAAAACATGTATAGAAACATTATTATAGCGGAAAGTCCAATAGCTATAACCATTCTTTTATTATTGCTCATAAAATGTTTAAGCTCCTTAAATCAATTATATACAAACAAGAATTCGTTAAGCAATTAAAAAAGGAAGATGGACTAACACATAAAAATACTATGGTACAGGATCATATATTTTTTTTGCTAGCGGGTTACATCTCAGTACTCTGGCAATTGCAAGAAAACCACCCTTTATAGCTCCATATTTAATTACAGCCTGTTTAGCATATTCAGAACATGAAGGTATATATCTGCAGGAAGGTCTTAAATAAGGGGAAATAGCTTTCTGATATAAAAAAATCAAAAACAAAAGAACATTTTTCATATATGCAAAACCTTCTGAAATAATTTTAATAAGTCTTTTTTATAATCATCAAATGAAGGCAGCTTATAACTATCAAACCTATTAACTATAATAAAATAATCATATCCAACAGGAATTTTATCTTTTTGAGTTCTATATATTTCTCTAACTATTCTCTTAACTCTATTTCTACCCACAGAATTAGTTTTATTTTTTTTTATAGTTACAGCAAACCTAGAATATGAGCGATTATTTTCTAATAAGAGCACAGTGTATTTAGAATTATAAATTCTTTTAACACTGCTGCTATTATTAAAGAATGCTGATATATCGCTTCTGTGCTTTAACCGCTCTTTACTATACAATTTTAATGAGTATTCCCTGTAACAGTTTTCCATAAGTACTGCTTAATAATTGCTTAATATTTTACTCATCTGCTGCAGTTAAGCGATATCTACCTTTTCTTCTTCTGCGTTTTAAAACATCTCGTCCATGTTTAGTTGCCATACGTTTAAAAAATCCGAATTTTCTGGCACGACGCAACTTACTTGGCTGATAAGTTCGTTTCATATATGTCTCCTTAAAGATTATATTTCTTTATTGATTTTCATACTAAAAAAATTTATACAAATATACTCGAGTATTATACTATACAATTTTAGTCTTGTCAAGTACACAAAAACAATGCAAAAAAACAGCTATATATTAATATATTATAATATTTCATTTATAAATTTGATATTATATGATTTAATGATATAATACTAGAATGAAGAAATACTTACTTGAGAATAAATTGGAAGATATTACTCCATTAATAGAAAATTTATCTGCTGAGGTAAAAAAATATATACCAAATAATGAAATGGATTTATTTTCTGCTGCTTTATATGAAGTAATTATGAATGCAATTGAGCATGGAAATCTTAATATCTTATATGAAACTAAAAAAAATTGGCTCAAGAAAAATATTTACCATAAAAAATTAAAAGAACTTCTAAAAACTGAAAAAGCCAAAAATACACATGTAGAAATAACATTGCAGATAGAAGATGATAATATTATTATTGCTGTTAAAGATCAGGGACTTGGATTTAAACCTAAACAGGAAGCTAAAAAAATAAATAATGATGGATTTGCACGTGAAAGCGGAAGAGGAATTATGATGATTAAATCATACTTTGATGAAGTAAAATTTAATAAAAAAGGCAATGTTATAACATTAATAAAATTAATAAAAAAAGAGTAGTAAAAATAATTATTTTTTAATTTATAAAGCGATAAAGACATTATTATCTGTCGGTTAATTTTAACAATAAAAATAATTTTAAAGAGATTCAATTTATGTCCAATGATAAGAAAATAAAAAAAGTAAAAAATACTAAATATTTCCGTAAATCTCCGCCTATACAATTAGATACAGGATTTGTAAGCTTAGAAAGATTTATGGCTATAAATGAGTATGATGACGGTTCTTTTTCCAGAGAATATAACTGCGATATAATAAATAGAAAAGGAAGAGATGCTGTTATTATAGTACCATATACTTATATAGACAATCAAATACATGTTCTTATGATAAGTACTTTCAGACCTGTTGTTTATTACAGAGAAAAAGTAATGACAGGAAAAAAAATAGAAGAGATAGATGAACATATTATGAATTTCTTAGAGTTCCCTGCTGGAATGCTTGAAGAAGATGAAATTAATGAAAAGAATCCTAATCAGGGAATAAAAAAATGTGCTAAAAGAGAACTTGAAGAAGAAACAGGATATAATGTAGATTTAAAAAAAATAAACGTATTAGGTCATAGATATTATAGTTCTTCAGGCATTATAACAGAAAGAATCAACATTGCCACATGCGACATAACAGGATTAACTCCGAAAAAGGAAATACAAACCGACGGCTCTGTAATGGAAGAAAATATAGAATCTTTTTTTGTACCTTTTGATAAGGCTATGAGATGGTGTAAAGAAGGTGTTATAAAAAATGCCGGTACTGAAATAGGACTTTATAGACTTTATTTCTCTATACTATATGAACATCAAAAGAATCATAATTTAATACTTCAAAAAAGGCTTCATGCTCTTTTGAATGAAATAAATTCTCTCAAAAAAAGTGCTGAACATTATAATAAATTAATAAGAGAATTCAAAGCAACCGTTTCTCATGAATTAAGACATCCGTTTACAGAAATTATGGGATACATTAATCTTCTTAAAAAGAATAATATGCCTGAAGAAAAAAGAGAGGAATTCTTTAATATTGTCTCAAGAAGTATTAAAAAACTTTATGATACTAATAACAATCTTATACAGATAGCTTTAAAAGATGATGAAAGTTATAAATATGTATCAGAATTCAATATTAAAGAAGAGCTTGATATTATTATAGAAGGTTATAAATTCATTTACCCTAAAAATATAAATATAGAAATGAATATAGAAAAAAACTGCACCACATTGATAGGATATCATGAAAGATTCCGGCTTATAATGGAAGGCATAATATCCAATGCTTTCAAATTCACAAAATCCGGAACTATATCAATAAATGTAAGAACTTTAGATACTATAGAAAAAAAAGAACTTGATTTCTCTCCAGACTTATTTAATTATCATACTATGAAAAATATTATACCTAATGAAATTGAGATAATAGTAAAAGACACTGGAAAGGGAATAAAGCCTAGCAAATTAAAAAAAGTATTCATACCTTTTTATCAAGCCGATTCAAGATTTGAAAGAGAGTACGGCGGAATGGGTATTGGTTTATCTGTTGTAAAAGATTTGCTTGATACTATGCAAGGCACAATAAATATAGACAGTTCAGAGGGAGCCGGAACTATAGTAAAATTAAGAATGCCTTTTGGTATTCCAAGCAAGAATTAATAGTATTATTAAATTAGACTAATAATTCAAAACTAATTCATATTATTAATATTACTATGCAATAATTTAAACAAATATTAGGTAAGCTGTGAAATTTAAGTTTTAAAACTTATTTTCACTCCCCGCCCAATTTATTTTTCAATCAATTTAGAAATATACAATTTTATATTTCATTATTATCTACTAAGAAATTATAACACCCACCCAAGCTTTTTTAAAAAAGCATATAACTCAACTCACGCTAAGCTAAATTATAAATATTAATAATATTTGAATTCAAACTTAATTATATTAAAAAATGCCGTTCACCGTGCGTTAATTAAATCTTTAAATATAATTATTACTATGGCGGACATGCTTTTTTCTAAAAACACTAAATATAGTTAGATGATAATAAACAAAAACAAAAAACAAAAGGGATTGGAATTAAAATTAAGTAATATAACTGGAAAAACAAATATAAAATTATGATCGTACAGATTTATTAAAAACAATAAAAGATTAATCTCTATTTTTTATTATTATTATCCTTCTTCCATTATCTTCAAAATAAAAATCATCTGTATATAAAGAAATAAGAAATATTCCTCTTCCGCTGTCTTTATAAATATTATCCTGTGATTCTGTTAAACATATCATAGCAGAAAAATAATCAAATCCATCTCCCTCATCTTCTATAATTACTTTAACCATTTCATCATCAATATGGAAGCATACATTTACATTTTTATCACAATCATTTTTATTTCCATGAATTATAGCATTAGTCAAAGCTTCCTCAAAAGCTATTTGAAATGCATCACATTCTTTTACTCCATTAGAATGTAAAAAGGATAAAAAATCATTGGAAACTTTAGGTACCAATAACTTATTACTAGGAATTTTTACCGATAATCTTTTTTCTACTTTATTTCCGCAATATTCTATACTCATAGTTCAACTCTATAATACTATAACTAATTACATTATATAACTATAAAGTATAGAAAAATAAGACCCATTGTCAAGTTTTTTAAAATATAAAAATATTGACATTAATTCTATTTTGAATACAATTTAACTGTTATTTTATTTTTTTATAAAGGATTTTTTATGAAATATATGAACCTTTACAGAGGATATGAAAAGCGAAAAGAAGCCATTGATAAAAAAATATCTTCTATTATAGAAAGAAGCCAATTTATATTCGGCGAAGAGTTAGAAACATTAGAAAAAGAATTATCAAACTATACAGGTGCTAAATATGCTGTTGGAGTTTCATCAGGACATGTTGGTTTAGTACTTTCCCTCTTAGCATTAGGATTCAATGCTGGAGAAGATCATTCTCAAAAAGAAGTAATAGTACCAGCTATGACATTTTTCTCAACTGCTGAGGCTCCTGCTTTTTTAGGCATGAAGGTAAGAGTTTGCGACATTGATGAATATTTTAATATGGATGTAAAAAAACTTGAAAGCTTAATAAATAAAAATACTGCTGCTATTATACCAGTTAATTTATTTGGTCAATGTGCTAATTTTGATGTTATACTAGATATCGCTAAAAAGAATAATATATTTGTTATAGAAGATGCTTGTCAGTCATTTGGAGCCAGCTATAAAAATATAAAATCATGTTCCGGAAAATTAGGAGATATCGCTGTAACATCATTTTTCCCAGCTAAACCTTTAGGCTGTTTTGGTGATGGCGGAATGGTATTCACTAATAATGAAGAATTATATAAAAACCTTAAACAGCTTCGTCATCATGGTGATGAAGGCGGAATGATTCATGTTAAATTAGGAACTACAGGAAGACTTGATAATTTACAAGCTGGTATTTTGCTTGAGAAATTCAAAGGCTTTGATGCTGATATGGATCATAGAAGAAGTGCTGCAGAATACTATAATGAAAAATTAAAAGATGTAGTAAAAGTACCTCAAGTTGCTGAGTATACTCAAAGCGTACATGCTCAGTATGTTATACAGGTAGAAAATAACAGAGATGAAGTAAGAACTAAATTAAATGAATTAGGAATACCTACAGCACTTTATTATCCACACCCTATACATTTGGCTCCTATACTTGTAAAAAAATTGGGATATAAAGAAGGAGATATGCCTGTATCAGAATATGCTTCAAAACATAATTTGGCTTTGCCTATAGATAATGATATTCTTAAAGAAGAACAGGATATTGTTATAGAGGCTGTCAAAAAGGTAGTTAATAAATAATTAATTTAGAATTATGATAAAAGCAGGTGTTTAGGCACTTGCTTTTTTATTTTAAATTTAAATAAATAAGAAAATTCTCTTTTAATTTTTACAATACCATGATTTTAATAAATTAATTTATATACTAATAATATATAACATAAAAATTTGACAAATAGAACAATGTTTTATATCATATTTAATATGAGGAGTAAATATGGATAATCTTAATAAATTAATAGACCATACTATTTTAAGAGCTGATGCAACGATAGATGAAATAAGAAAGCTGTGTATAGAAGCTAAAGAATATGGATTCTATTCTGTATGCGTAAATTCAGCTTATGTAAATGTAGCTTATAATTTTTTATTGCATTCAGATGTAAAAGTATGTTCGGTGGTAGGCTTTCCTTTGGGTGCTATGATGAAAGAGGCAAAAGCTTATGAAACAAAAGTTGCAGTTGATAGCGGAGCTGATGAAATAGATATGGTAGTAAATGTTGGTTTCTTAAAAAGTAAAAAAATAGATCTTTTTGAAAGAGATATAAAAAAAGTAAGAGATGCATGCCATGCCAGCATATTAAAAGTAATTATAGAAACTTGTCTTCTAACAGATAAAGAAAAAGTATTGGCATGTAAAATAGCAAAAGAATGCGGTGCCGATTTTGTGAAAACTTCTACAGGATTTTCTACAGGCGGAGCAACAGAACATGATGTAAAACTTATGCGTGAAGCTGTAGGAAAAGAAATGGGAGTTAAAGCTTCAGGAGGCATAAAAACTTATGAAGATGCTTTAAAAATGATAGAAGCAGGTGCAAATAGATTAGGAACAAGCAGCAGTATAGCAATAGTAAAATCAGCATCAAAATAGGAGATAATCATCTATGGAATATAATGAACCTAAAGCATTCTATGATGAAGATGCATTTAAAAATAATCTTCTTCAATACCATATAAAATTAAAAAAAGGCGATGTTGCGAGATATGTACTTCTTCCTGGAGATCCTAAAAGAGTGGGATATATTGCAAAATTTTTGGATAATCCTGAATTAAAAGCTGATTACAGAGAATATGTTACTGTAACAGGTAAATATAAAGGAGTAGATGTTTCTGTAACTTCTACAGGTATAGGAGGCCCTTCAGCTTCAATAGCTATGGAAGAACTTATTAAAGTTGGTGCTAATACATTTATAAGAGTTGGAACTGCAGGCGGACTTAGCCTTAAAGTAAGGCCTAATGATTTAGCAATAGCCCAGGCTGCAATAAAAGATGAAGGCACTACAAAAGAATACATACCTCTTGAATATCCTGCTATTGCAAATACTGATGTTATGCTCGCATTGAGAGATGCTGCTAAAAAAATAAATGCTAACTATCATATAGGTGTGGTTCATAGTAAAGATTGTTTCTATGGAGAATTAGAACCTCAGAATTCTTTTTTCAGAGAAAAATTTGAAAATAATCTTAAATATTATACATTATGCGGTGCTATAGCTTCAGAGATGGAATGTGCCGCTCTTTTTGCATGTGCCTCTTTAAGAAAGGTAAGAGCCGGTGGAATAATGCATATAGTGGAAAATACTATGGTTGAAAGAATGGGTACTCATTTAGAATACAGCGATAATATAGAAAATATGATATTAACAGCGTTAGAAGCTATTATTTTATTAAATGAAAAAGACAAAAAAGCTGAAAAGAAGTAATTAAAGAGGTAATCAAATATGTTTCCAAAAGCCTATTATCAAGAAAATGAAAATCTAGTTCATCATTTGAAATTAAAGAAAGGTGATGTCGGAAGATATGTTATTATGCCGGGGGATCCTAAAAGATGCGTGAAAATAGCTAAAAGATTTGATGACGCCAAATTAATAGCTGATTATAGAGAATATGCCACTTATACAGGATATATAAACGGAGTTAAAGTTTCAGCTACTTCTCATGGTATAGGAGGCCCTTCAACTGCTATAGCTTTGGAAGAACTTATCAAAGTTGGAGCTGATACATTTATAAGAGTTGGTACTTGCGGAGGTATGAATATTGATGTATTGCCTGGCGATGTTGTTATAGTTAATGGTGCTATAAAAGGCGGTGGTACAATGGACAATTATATACCTAAAGAGTTTCCATGCGTGCCTAATATAGATGTGCTTGAAGCTATGATTGAAGGAGCTGATAAAATAAAAACAAGAACTCATGTTGGTGTGGTACAATGCAAAGATGCTTTTTATGCTCAGCATGCACCTGAAAGTATGGCAGTAGACAAAGAATTATTATATAAATGGGATAGTTATATCAAAGCTGGCTGTTTGGCTTCTGAAATGGAATCTGCTACATTATTTGCAGTAGGTGCTGCTAAGAATGTAAGAACCGGAGCGGCTATGCTAGTTTTACATAATCAAGAGAGAGTGAAAAATAATATTAATGACCCAAAAGATTATACTGGAGAAGAAGCAATAGATTTGATAATAGAATCAATTAAAATTTTGATAGAAAAAGATAAAAAATAATAACAATATAAAAACAATAATAAAAAAATAATTTTAGGATGTAATTATGATTAAAAAAATAGTGTTATGTGTGTTATTCATCACATCTTTATTTGTATTGTCATGCGGTAAAAAAACAAATACCGATACAGGTACTTTTGAAATAGCTGTACTTATAGATTTAGGTCCTATTGATGATAAATCTTTTAACCAGGGATCTTGGGAAGGTGTAAAGGATTATGCCGAAAACTATGGTATAAGCTACAAATATTATAGGGTTCCTGATAAGGATATAGATTCTTATATGAATACTATAGATCTTGCAGCTAGATGCGGAGCTAAACTTATAGTAACTCCAGGATATATGTTTGAACCTGCAATTTATAAAGCTCAGGATATTTACACAAATATACATTTCATATTAATAGACGGAGAACCTCAAGATGGAACTTATACAGATTATAAAACATCATCTAATACAGTTGCCATTCTTTATTCAGAGGAAGAAGCAGGATTTTTAGCAGGTTATTCTATAGTAAAAGAAGGATATACTAATTTAGGATTTATTGGAGGAGTTGCTCACCCTGCAGTCGTAAGATTTGGATATGGATTTGTACAAGGTGCTGATTATGCTGCTGTTGAATCAAAATTACCTAAAGATTCAGTTAATATAAAATACACTTATGTAGGCAATTATGACCCTACTCCAGAAAATCAAACTCTAGCCACTTCTTGGTATAGAAGCGGAGTACAGGTAATATTTGCTGCTGCTGGTGCTGCCGGCAATTCTGTTATGAGTGCTGCTGAAAATAATAATGGATTAGTTATAGGTGTTGATGTTGATCAAAGTTTTGAATCTCCTACGGTTATTACTTCTGCTATAAAATTAATAAGAGAATCTGTTTATAATGCTGTTGCCTCTTATTATAATGGCAATTTTGGCGGAGGAAAAACAACCATATTAGGTACTAGTGTTAATGGTGTTGGTCTTCCAATGGATAATTCTAGGTTTAAAATTTTTAATAAAAATGATTATGATTTTATTTATAAAATGCTGATGAATAAAAATATAACAGTTTTAAAAGATACTCATGCAGAAACTCCTAAAGAATTACCAATAAATACAATAAAATTGGATTATATAAAATGATTATATTCTCTATATAAAAAGATTTATCAGTAACAGGTGAATTAGAAATATGAACAAATTTCTTACTTTTCTTATTATGATTGTTTTTTTGTATGCTGCTTCTTGTAGTGATATAGATGGTGAGGAATCATCTGGTTATGAAATAGCTGTCATTGTAAGAAATATAGACGATAAATCATTTAATCAAAGTACTTGGAATGGAGTAAAGGATTATGCTGAAAATTATGGCATAAGCTATAAATATTATAGAGTTCCTGATAAAAATGTAGAATTAACGTTAAATGCAATAGATATTGCTGTTCGTATGGGAGCTAAATTGATAGTAACACCAGGACATATATTTGAAACAGCTATTTATAAAGCACAGTATATGTATACTAATGTACATTTTATATTGATAGATGGAAAACCTCAGGATGGAACTTATACAGATTATAAAATAGCAAAAAATACAGTTTCTATTCTTTATGCTGAAGAAGAAGCAGGATTCTTAGCAGGATACTCTATAGTAAAAGAAGGATATACTAATTTAGGAGTTATAGGAGGTATGGCTCTTCCTCCTGTCATAAGATTTGGATATGGTTTTGTACAAGGCGCTGAATTTGCTGCCAATGAATTAAAGATACCTAAAGGTAATATAAGTATAAAATACACATATGTTGGAAATTATAATAATTCTATTGAAAATCAAACTTTAGCTGAATCTTGGTATCAAAGCGGAACACAGGTAATATTTGCTCCGGCAGGAGGTGCTGTAAAATCTGTTATAAATGCTGCTGAAGATAATGGAGGTTTAGTTGTAGGCATTGATGTTGATCAAAGTTTTGAATCTCCTACTGTTATTACTTCTTCTATGAAATTGATAAGAGAATCTGTTTATAATGCTATTGCCTCTTATTATAATGGTAATTTCAACGGAGGAAAAATTACAGTATTAGGTGCTCAGGTTAAAGGTATAGGACTACCTATGGCTACTTCTAAATTTAAAGTTTTTACAGAAGATGACTATAATATAATATATGACTCTCTTGTGAAAAAAAAAATTAAGGTATTAAAAGATACTGATGCAGAAAGTATTGACAAATTACCTTTAAATTTAGTAAAAATTAATTATATAAATTAATTAGGAGACTGGTATGAAAAAAATTGGTATATTTATAATAATTATTACAGCTTTTATACTAATTATTTCCTGCAAAAAAGATAATAAAGATAATATAGAAAAAAGTGAATATGATATAGCATTAATCACAGAGGGAACAATTGATGACAAATCATATAATCAAGGAGCTTGGCAAGGATTAATAAGATATGCTGAAAGTACAGGAAAAAAATACAAATACTATCAAGCAGCACAAAATACTACAGAATCATTTATTGATGCTATAGATTTAGCAGTTAATGAAGGTGTAAAATTAATAATAACTCCTAATTATTTATTTGAAAAAGCAGTATATATCTCTCAGGATAATCATCCGAATATAAGCTTTATAATTATAGATGGAATACCTCAGGATGGAAATTACACAGATTTCAGAATAGAAAGAAATGTTCATTCTGTTATTTATGCAGAAGAAGAGGCTGGTTTTTTAGCTGGATATGCTATAGTAAAAGAAGGATATACTAATTTGGGAGTTATAGGAGGTATGCCTGTTCCTCCTGTTATAAGATTTGGATATGGATTCGTTCAAGGTGCTAATTATGCCGCCAAAGAATTAAACCTGCCTATTAGAAACATAAAAATCAATTATACATATATTGGTAATTTTAATGATACAGATGAAAATAAAGAACTTGCATCTTCTTGGTATCAAAGCGGTGTTCAAGTAATATTTGCTCCTGCTGGAGGTGCTGCAAAATCTGTTATAAGTGCTGCTGAAGAAAATAATGGATTAGTTATAGGAGTTGATGTTGATCAAAGTTTTGAATCTCCTGTTATTATTACTTCTGCCATAAAAAGAATAAGAAATTCTGTTTATAATAGTGTTGATTCATTCTATAATGGCACTTTTAAAGGAGGACAAACTGTTGTATTAGATGCCAAAGTTAATGGTATAGGGCTTCCTATAAAAACTTCTCAGTTTAAAAATTTCACAGAAAATGATTATAATGCAATATATCAGCAGATTTCAAATGATAATATTAATATATTAAAAGATATGGATGCAAGAAGTGTAAAAGAATTACCTTTGGATATAGTAGAAATTAATTATATAAGATAACTTTTGGCTTTAATAATTTTTAGCAAATAAATATATTAAAAAGAGGAGACATCAGATTATGAAAAAAATTATTGTTTTAATCATCACCTTAATTAGCTTCATTCTAGTAGTTTCATGCGGTGGAGGAGAAAAAAAGTCTGGAGGATATGAACTAGCATTAATAACAGATGTTGGTACCATAGATGACAGATCATTCAATCAGGGTTCTTGGGAAGGATTAACAAAGTATGCACAGGAAAAAGGTATATCTCATAAATACTATCAGCCTGCTCAAAAAACTACAGATGCTTATGTTGATGCTATAGACTTAGCAGTATCAGCAGGTGCTAAATTGGTAGTAACTCCAGGATTTTTATTTGAACCTGCTGTATATAGAGCTCAAGATACTCATCCTAATGTAAGTTTTGTACTTTTGGATGGTACTCCTCAAGACGGAACTTATACTGATTTCAGAATAGAAAAAAACGTTTATTCTGTACTTTACGCTGAAGAACAGGCAGGATTTTTAGCTGGATATGCTATAGTAAAAGAAGGATATACTAATTTAGGAGTTATGGCTGGTATGGCTGTACCTGCAGTTATAAGATTCGGATATGGATTTGTACAAGGTGCTAATTATGCCGCTAAAGAAATGAATATGTCTGTAGGAAATATAAAAATCAACTATACTTATATAGGTAATTTTAATGCTACTCCAGAAAATCAAACTTTAGCTACTTCTTGGTATCAAAGCGGAGTACAGGTAATATTTGCTCCTGCAGGCGGTGCTGGAAACTCTGTTATGAGTGCTGCTGAACAAAATAACGGATTAGTTATAGGTGTTGATATTGATCAAAGTGCTGAATCTCCTACTGTTATTACTTCTGCTATGAAAATGCTTGGAGAATCTGTTTACAATGCTATAGATGATTTCTATAAAAATCAATTCCCTGGCGGAAAATCTGTTATACTTGATGCTAAAGTTAATGGTATAGGACTTCCTATGGCTACTTCTAAATTCCAAAAATTCAATCAAAATGATTATGATATGATATATCAAAAACTTAATAATGGAGAAGTAAAAGTTCTTACTGATAAAGATGCTAAAGATGTTAATCAATTACCTTTAGATATAGTTACAGTTAATTTGATACAATAAAAATATTAATAAAATATATTTAAGAGATACCTGATATTATAACTTGGTATCTCTATTTTTTTTATAAATATTTGACAATTTAAAATCATTTAACTATATTTTATATATAATTGTTTTTTAATTATTAAATAAAAATTATCATAGGAAATATAATGGAAAATTCTGAATATGTAGTTGAAATGCTTAATATAACTAAACGTTTTAAAGGTATAGTAGCTAATGATAATATTACTATACAATTAAGACGAGGGGAAATACATGCTTTGCTTGGTGAAAATGGAGCTGGAAAATCCACTTTAATGAGTGTTCTTTTCGGACTTTATAAACAAGAAGAAGGTATTATTAAAGTTAATGGTAAAGAAGTAAATATTGATAATCCTAATACTGCTAATGCTTTGGGCATTGGTATGGTACATCAACATTTCAAATTAGTTCATAATTTTACAGCTTTGGAAAATATTATGCTTGGTGTAGAAACCGTAAAAAACGGAATACTTCAGGTTGATGATGCTAGAAAAAAAGTAATGGAATTAAGCAAAACTTATGGTCTTGAAATTTATCCTGATTCTTTGATAAGCGATTTAACTGTAGGTATGCAGCAGAGAGTAGAAATTTTAAAAATGCTTTATAAAGATAATAATATACTTATTTTTGATGAGCCTACTGCCGTACTTACTCCTAGTGAAATAGAAGAGCTTATGAAAATTATGAAATCCTTAACTAAAGAAGGAAAATCTATTCTTTTCATCACCCATAAATTAAATGAAATTAAAGAAGTTGCTGACAGATGTTCAGTACTTCGTAAAGGTAAATATATAGGTACTATTGATGTAAAAAGCACTACAAAAGAAGAGATGTCTGAAATGATGGTCGGAAGAAAGGTATCTTTAGTAGTAGAAAAGACAGAGGCAAAACCTAAAGATATAATATTATCAGTAAAAGATCTCAATGTTAAATCTCCTCATAGTGAAAAAAATATTGTAAAAAATGTTTCTTTCGATGTTCGTGCAGGAGAGATAGTATGTATTGCTGGTATTGACGGAAACGGACAAAGCGAGCTTATATATGCACTTACAGGTTTAATTGAGATGTCAAGCGGAAGCATTCATTTAAATGGCAAAGACATTACTAACCTATCAATAAGAAATAAAACTTTAAGCGGAATAGGACATATTCCGGAAGACAGACATAAACATGGACTTGTACTTGATTATACTCTTGGAGAAAATACAATACTTCAAACTTATTTCACAGAAAGATTTCAAAATAAGGGCTTCTTAAAATTTAAAGAAATAGAAAATTATGCTAATGAACTTATAAAAAGATTTGATATAAGAAGTGCGGAAGGAGCTAAAACTATAGCTAGAAGTATGTCAGGAGGTAATCAGCAGAAGGCTATCATAGCAAGAGAAATAGACAGAAATCCGGATTTACTTATAGCAGTTCAGCCTACAAGAGGATTGGATGTTGGTGCTATAGAATATATACATAAAGAATTAATAAGACAGCGTGATAATGGAAAGGCGGTTTTACTTGTTTCTTTAGAGCTTGATGAGGTTATGAATTTAAGCGACAGAATACTTGTTATATATGAAGGCGAGATTGTAGCTAATGTTAATAATAAAGATTTAACTATTAATGAATTAGGTCTTTACATGGCAGGATCTAAGAGAAGTGCATAAAGTTAATGAAGATATGATATTTTATATAATTGAATTATGAGAAGTAATAAAGATTTTAATGTTTTGAATGATTATTTTGTGAGATATCTTTTTTCTGATAAAGGAAGTGAGTCTATATTATTGGATTTCATCAACTCTATAATGCTTGATTCTGGCATGAAAACTTTTAGATCAGTAGAGATATTAACTCCATTCAATTATAAAGAGAATTACGAAGATAAAGAAACAATTGCCGATGTAAAATGTATTACCCAAAATGGTTCGGTTGTTATAATAGAAATTCAGCTTCAAGGCAATTCAAGATTTCCAGAGAGAATATTATACTATTGGGCTTCTAATTACAGTAAACTTTTAAAACATGGAGAAAAATATGATGCCCTAACTCCAGTAATAAATATTAATCTTCTTAATTTTAATTTAGACGAAAGTAATAATATACATTCCTGTTATATGATTTATGATACAGTTAATCAAAGACTTTTGACAGATCATTTACAGATACATATAATAGAACTTAAAAAATTTCAGTATAATTTATTAAAACCTGATTTAAATTGCTGGTTAAAGTTTTTTACTATGAAAGAGAAAGATAATAAGGAGAAAATTATGTCCGAATTAGTTAAAGAAAAAACAATAATGGAAGAAGTTCAAAGAAAATATAATAATTTCATAAAAGACAGACTTATGATGAATGAATATGATAAAAGACAAGCATATTTATATGGAAATCAAATAATGCTTGAAGAAGAAAGAAGATTAGGAATTGAAGAAGGCATAGAAAGAGGTAAAAAAGAACAGCAAATATCTATAGCTAGAAATTTAAAAAAATCAGGAATAGATATAAAAATAATTAGTGAGAATACAGGTTTGAGCATAGAAGAAATAAAAAATTTGTGAGTGCCTGACATTCGATAGAATGGCAGGGCTTATTAACGAACAAATTTTTTATAAAGGATATAAGAAATAAAAAAATTATGAACCTATTTTAAGTTTACTTAAAATAGCCTAAAAGAGAATAATTTTTTTATAAAGGATAGAAGAAGTAGAAAAACTATAATAAAAAATTTGTGAGTGCCTGACATTCGATAGAATGGCAGGACCTATTAACGAACAAATTTTTTATAAAGGATAGAAGAAATAAAAAATTTGTGAGTGCCTGACATTCGATAGAATGGCAGGGTTTATTACGAATAAATTTTTTATAAAGGATAGAAGAAATAAAAAAATTATGAGCCTATTTTAAGTTTACTTAAAATAGCCTAGAAGCGAATAATTTTTTTATAGATAAATAAAAAATAAAAAATGTGTGAGCAACAGCGAACAAGTTTTTATAAAAAATACTAGATAAAATTATTAATAATGTATTGTTATAAAAGGAGTACTTAATGAATTTCAAAAACAAATTGGCTGGTATTTTGGAAAAAGAAGGATTTGTTAATATATTTTCTTCTTTTCTCGCTATTATTATAGGGCTGCTTCTGGGTCTTATAATACTTCTTATAAGTAATGTTCATGATGCTTTTCCCGCTTTTATGACAATACTTTCAGGAGGATTCTCTGGAGGCTCTAGAGGAATGGGACAGGTTATATACACTGCCACACCTTTAATACTAACAGGGCTTTCGGTTGGATTCGCTTTTAAAAACGGACTTTTTAATATAGGAGCTCCCGGACAATTTATAGTAGGTGCTTATGCTGCTGTATTAGTGGCAGTAAAATGCACATTTCTTCCTCCTGCTCTACATTGGTTCGTAGCCTTAATAGTTTCTTTTATAGCTGGAGGACTTTGGGCTTATTTACCGGGTTTTTTAAAGGCTCATTTCAATGTTAATGAAGTTATTTCAAGCATTATGATGAATTATATTGGTATGTATTTAGTTAATTATCTTGTTACACTTACAGTTTATGATATGCTTAAAAATCAGTCGCAAAATATACCTCCTTCTGCTATGATGCCTACTATGGGACTTAATGTTATATTTAGAGGCTCAAGTGCTAATGGAGGATTTTTCATTGCTGTTATCGTAGTAATAATAGTATATATAATTCTTTCTAAAACTACATTCGGTTTCGAGCTTAAAGCATGCGGACTGAACAAAGATGCAAGTAAATATGCCGGCATCAACGAAAAAAGAAATATAGTTCTTTCTATGGTTATAGCAGGAGCTTTAGCGGGACTTGGCGGCGGACTTTTATATCTTTCTGGTGTTGGAAAGCATATAGAAGTAGTTGATATACTTGCTGAAGAAGGCTTTATGGGAATACCTATTGCATTGCTTGGACTTTCTCACCCTATAGGGATATTAATTGCTGGGCTTTTCATTGCTCATATTACTGTGGGCGGTTTTTATATGCAGATATATGATTTTACTCCTGAAATTATAGAAATGATTATATCATCTATAATATATTTCAGTGCTTTTGCTTTGCTTTTCAAATCTATTGTTGGATTCATATCTAAAAAGCTAATCAAAAAAGAAGAAAAGAATGCTAATGAGTAAAGAATAGAAAATATAAAAGGAGATTTTTTTAATGGAAACAATTTATTTTTTAGTACAGCAGACAATGTTTTTTTCTATTCCGCTTTTACTTGTAGCATTAGGCGGAATGTTCTCTGAAAGAAGCGGAGTAGTTAATATTGCTCTTGAAGGCATAATGATAATAGGAGCTTTTGCCGGTATATTTTTCATAAGCAGATTAGGAGCCAATTTCCCTCCTATGATCACATTATTTTTAGCTATGATTATATCGGCTTTATCAGGTCTTATATTTTCTCTTCTTCATGCTTATGCTGCTATTAGTATGAGCGCAGATCAGGTTATAAGCGGTACTGCTTTAAATATATTTGCCCCTGCTTTTGCTATATATGTTACAAGAGCTATTCAAGTTGTTCAGCAAATAAGTTTCGTTAATAATTTTAGAATAGAATCTGTACCTATACTAGGAAGCATTCCAATAATAGGGGGATTATTATTTAAAAACACATACATAACAACATATATCGGATT
Organism: Brachyspira suanatina; assembly: GCF_001049755.1. NCBI lineage: Bacteria > Pseudomonadati > Spirochaetota > Spirochaetia > Brachyspirales > Brachyspiraceae > Brachyspira > Brachyspira suanatina. The sequence continues at coordinate 441,510 of NZ_CVLB01000002.1, forward strand.
CATAATATTAGCTTTATCTTGGTTTGTACTTTATAAAACTAGATTCGGACTTAGACTAAGAAGCTGCGGAGAACATCCTCAGGCTGCCGATTCTGTTGGTATTAATGTTTATAAGATGCGTTATATTGGTGTTGCTATATCAGGAGCATTAGGAGGTTTAGGAGGACTAGTATTTGTTATTCCTACTTCTACAAACTTTAATGCTACTGTTGCAGGTTACGGATTTTTGGCTTTAGCAGTACTTATATTCGGACAATGGAAGCCTATGAAAATACTTTATGCGGCTTTCTTCTTTGGACTTATGAAAACATTAGCTTCTGCTTATTCAGGAATACCTATACTTGCAAGTCTTCCTATATCAAACAATATATACAAAATGATTCCTTATATAACAACTATAATAGTGCTTGCATTTACTTCTAAAAATTCACAGGCTCCTAAGGCATCAGGTATTCCTTATGATAAGAGTGTAAGATAAAATCTATAATTACCGCATATAAAAAGCTGAGAGTTTTTAAGGCTCTCGGCTTTATTTATTATAAGCCCAACGCACGGTTAATACTCTTTATTATAAATAAAATTCTATTAATTTAATAATCATATATATTTATAATTTTATTTTTCGTGCGGTAAATATACAGCAAATTTAAAAAAATCTTGGGTGGACAGCTAAAATAACAGTGAAAACAAAAAAGAAAAATAATACAAAAATATCAAAAATAAACTATAAGCCTATAGGGCGGGCAAATGTAATTAAATTTTAAAGCTTAATTTACATACCCCGCCCTTTATACCTTACAACTAACTTTTGAATTTTAATATTAAATATCTTTATAGTTTAATTAGAAATTTCAGCACCCACCCAAGCGTTAAATATATTTTTAACTTATTTAAACGCACGATTAACGAAATTTAAAATATAATAAAATTTGAATCATAAATAAATATATATTCTTAGCTTCACTCTGCGTGCGATAAAAAATCATAGTTGAAAATATAACTATATTCAAAATACTAAAATATCTATAATATATTGCCTCTTCTAAATCTATTAATAAATAGTTGTTTATTTTTTGTTAGTATGACAATATATTTTGTTTTATTGTATTAAAAAATATTGACTTTACATTTTATTTAAATATACTATTAATTATGTATAATTTTTATAAATGGATGTAAAGATATGGCTAATTGTGAAGAATTAAATAACTTAATAGAAAACATAGATTATCAAATATTATTAGATAATGCTTTAAAAATAAATGAATTGTTAGAAGATGATATTGTATTAGATGATATGATGAGTGAAAATTTATTTGTTTACTCTTTTGAATTATTGGAAATGATAAAATCAGATCCTAAATCTTATCAAATATCAGATATAGACAATGATGAAAAAATCAAAGCAATATCTAGTATTATAAGAAAAATGGAATTATCTTTTATAGAATTCTAATTTTATTTTTTTATAAATCCTGTTATAAAACCTTTTATAAAAAATACACCATAAGTAAGATGCGATAAAAATATACCTACAGCCTTACAAAAACCCTTTATAGGCGATAATGTACTAACCCAGCTTCCAATCAAACATAATACATAAAAACTATGAGGAAATAATAATAAAGCTAAAAATATATTTTTATTAATAGCTGGAATATAATTATTTAAAACTTGGGGTAAATTAAAATATAAAGCAAAAGGCACAAAAATTGTATAAAGTAAGAATATTGAAGGAATGAAATATGATAAACTTAAAGAGTTGCCTCCAAATCTTTTAACAAAATATCCCCTATGCCAAGCATAACTTTTTAACTGCTTGAAATGTCCGAAGAATAAATCCCTTCTATGATGATAAACTAATGCCTCAGGAGTATATAATATTTTTTCATTTTCTTTCATGATGTTATTGCAAAGAATAGTATCTTCACCAGGCCAATACTCACTGTCAAAACCTCCTACCCTATCATAAAGCTCTCTTGTAATAATAAAATTGCAGCTAGGATAGTCGTTAACATACTGAACTTTGTCTGGGATATATCTAGCCTTATGCTTTCCGCTCATAAGTGTTGAACTGTAAATGAGTCCGCTTATCTGTTTTGAAAAATTGTCCTTAGGTGTATTTATAGCAGGACCGCCTAAAGCAGAAATTTTTGTGCTCTCCATAGCCCTCAATGCATTTAAAAGCCAATCTTTTTCAGGATATGTATCATCATCTAAAAATGCTAATATATTACCATTAGATTTTTTTACTCCTATAGCTCTTTTTATTGCAGGAGGAAGTTCTCCTGTTTCTATTATTCTTATTCTGCTGTCTTTAAATAATTCTATATCAATTTCATCTTCTGTATATTTGTCTGGAAGTATTATCACTTCAAAGTTTGTATATATCTGTTCAAGTAAATATTCTGTTTCTTCTTTTATATAATCATTGATTTTTTTTAAAGGTATTATAATACTTACAAGCGGTTTTTCTTTTAACTCGCAAAATAAATCTTTATAAAAATGAACAATATTAAGCCTATAAAATATCGCTAATGTATCAATGAATGTTCTCCAAAGAATAGGAAATCTAATAAATCCAAAATGCCTATTAGGATTAACTATAACAGGAGCAGATACTATTTTTTTATCATTAGAATTGCAAGCCACTAATACTTCTAAATCATAAGCAAAAGCCTTAACTAATATTCTAGGAAAAATATTTATAATGGCATCTCTTTTAAAAAGTTTTAATCCTGTTTGAGTATCCTGTATTGGAAGATGAAAAAATACCTTCACAAACATAAAATATATAAAAGATATTAATTTTCTTATATTAGAATAATTAACTATAGAATCTTTATGCCTTTTAGAGCCTATAACAACATCAGCATTTTCTTTTTGCATAATAACAAAGAAATTTTCTAATTGAGAAGGATCTATTTCCATATCTCCATCACAAAATATTATATATTCACCGCTTGACATTTCGCATGCTCTTTTTAAAGCATGTCCCTTGCCTTGATTTTCTCTTGCATAAATACCTATTATATTTTTTAAATTTTTATTAGTATTATTATTTTGAAAGTTATCACATAATTTTTTTATTTCTTCTTTTGAATTATCGCTGCTTCCATCATCAGAAATAATTATTTCAAAATTCATAAAAAAAGGAGAAACTTTTTCTATAAGTATATTAATATTTTTTTCTATTGTTTTTTCTATATTATATACAGGAACCAATATAGATACTAATTCATTTATTTTCATAATTTACATTTCAGTCAAAATTTTTTATATTTGTTTATACTTAAGAATTAAAGATTATTATACAAAAAGTATTAATCAAAGTCAAATTTAATAATGCTTTATAAAATTAAGGTATATTTATTATTGTAGGATCGGTATCTTTTTTCTCAACTGTCCAATCTTCCTCATTATTAGGATCCATCTCAGCTATTTTTTCAAGTCCCATACATATATATGTACCTTTAGCTGTTACTGCAACTTTATCATCATTAAGAAGTATATAACCTTCGCCTTCAAATATTCTGCCGTCTCCGGAAGTGATTTTTCCTATTATTCTGATTTCTTCATTAATAGGTACAGGTCTTTTATATTTTGTTGTAAGTGTCATAGTAACACCCCATTTATCTTCTCCTGTATAAGGCATCATAGCTCTTCCTATAGTTTCATCTAATATAGCAGCAAGTATACCGCCATGAACTCTTGATGGATAACCTTGATGCACATCTTTAAAAGTTACCAAAGCACATAATGATTTATCTTCTAATTCATAAAATTCAGCTTTCAAACTTAAATCATTTTTAAAACCGCATACTAAACACATTCTTGAATTGTTTTGTTTATTTAATACTTTTAATTCCATATATAAAACTCCTATTATTGCTTATAGAATAGATAAACTCACTTACATTATCTGCAAAAACTATCATACATATTAATGCTTTTTATATAAAAAAACAATATTACTTATTAGTTTATTTATAGTTTTTATACTATAAAACCATTTTTGATTAGTTGACAAAAATGTAAATTAAATTTAATATTAAAGCTAAGTTATGTAACTAGGAGGATATTATTATGTCTAAAGAAGTATCAGGTATGTTTTCATTTTTACTAGGCTTATCAGCTGGTTTAGCATTAGGTGTACTATTTGCTCCAAAAGCAGGTGAAGAAACAAGAGAAGATATCAAAGAAACTATGGACAATATCAAATATAAAGTAGATGATATTTATCATAGAAGCGTATTAAAAACTTCAGAATTAGTTGAAAAAGGAAAAGAAAGAACTAATGATTTCTTTGAAAAAAGAAAGAAAAAATCTTCTGAAGAAACTGTTGAAGAATAATAATTAGCATGCAAGATATTACATTTCAAATTAATGTTATAGCTATATCTTTAGCTTTCATAGCTATTTCTATATTGATATTAGTATTAGCTATATTTTTTGTTTTACTTGCAGGTTATTTTAGATTTACTAATAGGTTCGATAGAATACTTGCAAATATCGAATCTATTAGTGAAAAAATAGGAAGCATCACTGATACAGTTAATGATGAAGCTAATAAAGTAAAAGTAACATTAGACAGCATACATGATTCTTTTAATAGTTTATCTAATAGTATTAATAATTTCAGTTCTATAACTACAGATATATCTAATAATTTTAGTATTATTAATATATTTAAGTCTATATTTGCCTTATTCACTGGTAAAAATAGAAAAAAAGATGATTTCACAGAAAATGATGATGATGATTTTTGATTTATAATTTAGGAATTGTTTAGTTATGATAAAAAAAATATTTTTTTCAATCTTTTGTATAATTTTATTTTCTTCTTTTTTATATTCACAGGATACAAATTGGGTAATTAGAATAAGAGACAGCGAAGGAAATATCAAAAAACTTATAACTGTTGAGGAAGCATTATCTGAAATATCTAATCTTACCATTTTAAGAGGAGCTCCAGAAGAGGCTGTTAATACTCTGCTTACTAATGAATTGCAATTATGGCAGTTTGCCTCACAGATCATAGAACAAGAAGTACTATACTTAAAAGCTGTTGAAGAAGGATATGATAAAGATGAAGAGATATTAAAATTAATAGCAAAAGAAAGAGATAATCAATTATCTCAGATTTATATGCAAAGTAAAGTATCTGATAATTTTGCTGTAGTAACAGATGCTGAAAAAAGAAAATTCTTCAATGATAACATATCAAGAATAAGAGCTGCTGTAGGTCCTAATGTAAGATATGAACAGGTTGCTATGGAAATAGAAACAACAATTCTTCAAGAGCGTATGAGAAATGAATATGACAAAATTATAGAAATGGGAAAAAGTAAATATAATTTGAAATATTCAGCTGATACAGATCCTTGCATTACTATAGAAGATCAAACCGTACCTTTGTCAGAATTTAATGATATGTTTGAAGAATCTATAAAACAAGCAGGAGCTAATATACCGGCAGCTTTGAGATTACAGGCAAAAGAAGGAATGTTTAAAGCTTTTGTTGCAAGAGAAATTATGATGTATGAAGCTAAAAAGGAAGGATTTTATGATACTCCTCAAGCTAAAGCCATAGAAAATTTCTTAACTAGAAGTGCTGTTACTTCACATTATATAGATAAAACTATAAGATCTACTATACCTACTCCTACAGAAGAAGAAATTAATCTTGCTTATGAAAGATATGGTAAAATGTATAATATAGATTCTTTGCCTTATGCAGATGCCCAAAAGGCATTGGCCAGTTTAGTGGTTGAAGCTAAAACTCAGCAAAAATATCAAATATTAGTTACAGATCTAAGATACAGATACAATATAGAAAAAAATATTGATTTATTAAAGAAGTGATTATTAACTAATATTATGAAAAATAGATTATTAATTATATACTTTATATTTTTTATATTATTCTGTTTTTCTCAAATATCTTTTGCAAGAAGAAATGATTTTGAATTTGATGTAACTCCGCTTATAGAGAAAAATAAAATGTTTTCTGTAGGTATGGGAGGAATATTTTCTGAATATAATGGCTGGTTTAATAATGGTAAATTAAATATCTTGGATCCTTATAACCCTAATATAAGCAGAAGAGATTTATATTTTACATTTATGCCTTATTTCAAAGTAAGACCTATAAAATATTTAGAATTGGGAGTATCAACAAGCTTCACATATCAAAGGCAGGATTGGAGAAATGATATAACAAGCGCCACAAATATGACTGATACTTTTAATTTTGATTCTATAAATGCTACTATGAAAGCTACACTTTTAGATTGGTATTTATCTATAGGGGTTAAAGTAGGATTAAGTTACAGCTTTATGAAAAATAATCATATATATGCTGATATAAAAGATCCTTTTAATATATATACAACTATAATGTTTGCAGGAATTCCAAAGGTAATACCTCTTAATTTTTTCTTCTGCTACACGTTTGACACAAGAGATAATTTATTAAAAGATATACTTAATACAGGTGAAATATCCGGAGGAATAGAGGTTATAACTTCTCCTTTCATAACTTTATATACCGGCGTAAATTATATATTCCCATATACTAAAGACTCAGATTTATCCTATTTAGATATATTTGTAAAATTCAAAGCAACAATATCTGATTTTCTATATATGACTGTATCATATCAGAAAACAGTATATGGAACAGGAAATGCACCAAATACTGCAACATTTAATTTTGCTATAGAATATATGTTCTATACTCCTCAATGGGATTGGTGGAGCTTAAAAAAATAAATATTATATAATCATATAGAAAATATAATATTAATACTCTTTCCTAATAAATGCTGGGATATGGTCTGTATGAATGCTAGTATAGTTCTTAATATTCCAAAGAATAACAATGCATAAAGTATTAAAAAACCATAAGGATATATTCTATCGTAAGTATCTTTTCCTTTAGGAGATAAGAAAAATCTTAATATCCAACCGCCGTCTAATGGAGGAAAAGGAAGAAAATTAAAAAACATAAGCATTATATTGATCATATAAAACATAACTAACATTGTTAAAATTACAGGCAAGGCATTAATTAAAATATTAGATAAAGCATTACCATTATGCTCTAAAAACATTATTATTTTATATATGATAAAAGTACCATCTACATTAAATGTAAGTATTTTCAATATAATAAATGATACAGTTGCTATCACAAGATTGGCAAAAGGACCTGCAAATGATACCAATGCCTGATCTCTTTCAAAATTATTAAAATTATGAGGATTAACAGGTACAGCTTTCATCCAGCCTATAACCGGAATACCTGTAACTGCTGCAATTATTGGAAGAACTACACTTCCTAATATATCAATATGTGCTAAAGGATTTAAAGTAAGCCTTCCAAGACTCATAGCTGTTCTATCTCCAAACATAAATGCTGTTCTAGCATGAGAATATTCATGTGTACTTGCTGATATTATAAATACAACATAGGATATAATGCCTATTGAAAGTTTGTTAGAAAATATTTCATAAACCATTTTTTATTCATTTCCTTAAAATATCTGATGTTTAAATATAAGAAACTTATACAATTTTAGTATAAATTATATTTTTTGCAAATTTAAAAAATTTACACAACAAATATATATACAAATTTGTTATATATTTTAAATTTATATATATAAATTTAAAATATATATTGACATATATACAATTTTATATATACTTTATTGTATGAGACACTTAAAATTATTTACAGATTTACATTCAAATTTACATCATGAACAAATTCATGAATTAGAAAAATGGTATAATCATGCAAAAGAAATGCTTGATTTTTGGGCTGTGGTATATTATCCATACCATGTGGTAAAAACAGAAGGCGGAATGCCTGTAGAAACAATACATTCAGATGAAATAATAAAAAAAGACTGGGAGTATATACGTAATTTTTTAAAAGAACATAACGATCCTAACTTCCCTGTATTTTTAGCATATGAATGGCAGGGTAATGGTGAGGACGGAGATCACAATGTATTTTTTCTAGATGACGGCGAACCTATTTTTCCTTTAACATATAAGGAATTATGCGATCAGCTGCCTAAAACTGCTATAGCAATACCGCATCATGTTGGATACTTAAAAGGATTCAGAGGCAAGAATTGGGATACTCATAATGAAGAAGTATCTCCTGTTGTAGAGATATTCTCATCTCATGGTTCTTCTGAAAGTGCATTTACAGATCTTCCTATGGTAAGACATATACATATGGGACCTAGAACAGGAGGCGGAACTGTATTTGACGGATTAAATAGAGGCTATAAATTTGGAATAATAGCTTCCGGAGATAACCATGTAGTTTCTACAATGTATGAACATGGATTTGCATGCATAAAAGCAAAATCTAAATCAAAAAACGATATTTGGGAAGCTATAAAAAATAGAGAAGTTTATGCTGTTACATCTAGTAAAATATTATTAGATTATGATTATAAAGAAAATACTCATAATGTAGAAGTATATGCTTCAGATGCCGTATCAAGAATAGAGTTAATAAAAAATGGAAATGTACATCAAACTTATGTACATAACGGAACTTGGGAAGAAAAAGAATTAGGTGATACTGTAAAATTCAAATTTAAAATAGAATTTGGCTGGGGACCAGATACAAAAATATTTGAAGATATAAGCAGTAAAGTATGGGACGTTGAACTTCAAACAAGCGGAAAAATAGTATCAGTTGAAAAATGTTTCTCTACATTCGGACAGCATTTAGAATGGGATAATAAAAGCAATAAATGTAAATTCACTCTTACATCACATAAAAATACTCAATCCGGAAAATGGATGGGACCTTCTCCTATTACAAATGAAGCAGTAATATTTGAAATAGAAGATAATATCAACTCTGATTTAATTTTAAATATAAACGGAAAAGAGTTTAAGAAAAAAATCTCTGACATACTTGCCAATACTGATTTAATAGTATTTTTGGACGAAGCTAAAAAACTTGTATTGGAACGTTACAATTTAAAAGAATTCTACAGAGGCGATCCTTTCTATCAAAATGCTTATAAAGTTCGTTTATTAAAAGGAGCACCTGAAATGGCTTATAAAGTTAATTGCTCTTTCAAAACAGATAAAACGAATATCGGAGATTATTATTTAGTAAAAGTAATTCAAAGAGATGGAGCCGTTGCTTGGTCATCTCCTATTTGGATATCTTAAAATTATAATAACTTTGGAGTTTTTATATGTCAAGTAATTTATTAACCTTTTTAAAAGATGAAATAGGCGGTCTTGGTCAAAGATTAGGAAAGGCAATTATGATGCCTATAGCTGTTTTGCCTGTAGCAGGTTTGTTCTTAGGAATACCAGCAGCATTATCATCTCAGGCAGTTAAAACTACATACCCTATACTTAGTAATGTAGTATTGCAGGATATTTTATCTATAATGAATGCAGTTGGTAATGGTGTTTTCACAGCACTTCCATTAATATTTGCTGTAGGTATATCTGTTGGTTTAGCTAAAAATGAAAAAGGAGCTGCAGGATTATCCGGAACTGTAGGTTATTTTGTACTTCTTACTTCTATCAGTGCCTTACTTACTATAACAGGAAAAATGGCTCCTGAAGGCGTTGATATGAGATTATTAGGTCAGGGCATGCAATTTGGAATAAAAACTCTTAATATGAATGTATTTGGCGGTATATTAGCAGGAGTAGTAACAGGAATAGTTCATAATAGATTTTATAAAACTAAATTACCTGATTATCTTGCTTTCTTTGGAGGATCTAGATTTGTCCCTATAGTAAATACTGTTGTTTTCTTATTTGTAGGTTTAATAATGTTCTTTATATGGCCTGGAATAGCAAATATAATTTCCTATATAGGTAAAATAACTCAAAATTTAGGATTATTAGGAGCATTCATATACGGACTTATATTAAGACTATTCTACATAATAGGATTGCACCATGTATTTTATCTTCCTTTCTGGACTACAGCAGCAGGCGGTACTTTAGAAGTTGGCGGAAAAGTAATAGAAGGATGGCAGCAAATATTCTTAGCACAGCTTGCAGATCCAAATACTGTTAAATACTTTAGCAACATAGCTTTATATAACAGTGGAAGATACATACATATGATATTCGGACTTCCTGCAGTTTGTCTTGCTATGTATTATTCTATACCAAAAGGTCCTAAAAGAAAAGCAACTTTTGGTTTCCTATTATCAATAGCTTTAACATGTTTTATAACAGGAGTTACAGAGCCTATATCATTTGCATTGTTATTTGCATCTCCTATGCTTTTTATTGCTGAAGCTATACTATTTGCTTTCTCATTCCTTGTAGCAGCATTATTAAATATTACTATAGGATCTACATTCTCAGCAGGTATATTAGAGTTTTTATTATTCGGAGTATTCCAAGGAAATTCAAAAACTAATTATTTATCATTATTGCTTGTAGGCATACCTGTAGCTGTAGTATATTTCTTTGTATTTAAATTCTTAATTAAAAAATTACATGCTAAAACACCTGGTTTAGATGATGATACAGAATTAAGCTCTGAAATGAAATTAAATGTAGATTTCAAAGGTAATCCTCAAATGATATTAGATGCTTTAGGAGGAATAGAAAATATTGTAGAATTGGATAACTGTGCTACTAGATTAAGAGTAACAGTGAAAAAAATAGAACCTGTTAATATAGAGAATTTAAAGAAAACAGGAAGCCCTAATGCAATAGTTAGAGGTAAAAATATTCAGGTTATATACGGACCTAAAGTTAATTTGATAAGAACAGAGATAGATGAATATTTACAATCTATAGGAAAAACAATATAATAAATAAAAAAATCATATGTAGGTGACTTTTATGAATATCATATATATACATACTCATGACAGCGGAAGAATATTAAGTCCATATGGATATAATACTAAAAATGATGCGCTTTTGAATTTTGCTCAGGATAGTCTTTTATTTAGAGAAGCATATGCAGCATCTCCTACATGTTCTCCAAGCAGATCAGCTTTATTAACAGGAATGTATCCTCATTCTAATGGAATGCTAGGGCTTGCTCAAAGGGGATTCAGCATATACGATTACTCAAAACATTTAGTACAATTTTTAAAAGGCAATAATTATCATACTGTTTTATGCGGAATACAGCATGAAGCAGGTTCATATCTTGATCATAAAAATGGTGCAAATGTTATAGGATACGATGAAGATATATCAACTGATAATACAGGATTAAAAGAAGAAGAATTGCATAATTGGGATTATAATAACTCATTGAATGCTGCTCAATGGATTTCTAATTATAATTCAGATAAGCCGTTTTTTATGTCTTTTGGATTTTTTGCAACTCACAGAAAATTCCCTATAAATAATGAAAACGGAGAAAATCCTAATTATGTAAAACCTCCAATGCCTATAGTGGATAATGAATATACTAGAAGAGATTATGCAAGATATTTAGATTCAGCAAAATATTTTGATAAAGCATTTGATAATATTATCAAAGCTATAAAAAAAGCAGGTATTTATGACAAATCCATTATCATATTCACTACAGATCATGGAATAGCATTTCCATTTGCAAAATGTAATTTGAAAGATAGCGGAATAGCTGTTTCATTTATAATGAGAGTGCCAAACTCAAAATTAAACGGCGAAGTATATGATAATTTAATCTCTCATGTTGATGTATTTCCTACTTTATGCGATTTAATCGGAGTGAAAAAACCTAATTATTTACAAGGAATATCTTTTGCTGAAATATTTAATTCTAAAGATACTGAAATTAGAAAAGAAATATTCTCTGAAATTAATTTCCATACATCCTATGAACCTGTTAGATCTATAAGAACAAAAAGATATAAATACATAAAATATTATGATGATAGTTATTTAAATATCAATTTGTCTAATATAGATAATTCTGAGTCAAAAGATTATTATATCAATAACGATTTAAAAACTATTGAAAAGTCTAAAGAAGCATTGTATGATCTTCTATATGATATAGGAGAAAATAATAATCTTATTAATGATAATAAATATGCAGATATATTACAAAATCTTAGAAATAGTTTAGATAAGATTATGAAAGAAACAAATGATCCTCTTTTAAATGGAAATATACAAGTTGATAAAAAATGGAAAGTAAATAAAGTTACTTGTTTAAATCCTAGTTCTAAGGATCCAAATGACTATTTATAATTATTAAATAGTTTTTGTTATGTTGTATTGATAATACTGAGTATTTATTATAAGCTCGGTATAATCCAATACATCTCCTTCTTCAAGATATGTAATATTATGTATTTTTAAAACGGGGGTATTATCTAATATCCCCATTAATTTTTTTATATTCTCATCTTCTATTATGATTGGTACAATAGTATGTTCGCAGCATACTATTTTTTTATTTTTTTTCTTCTCTACATAATCATATTTAGAATTAAGAAGCACTTCATAAGACAAATCAGGAAATTTACTCACAGACATATATGTGCTTTCATACATCATAGGTATTCCATCAGCAAGTCTTAATCTTTCAAAATAATATATTTCTTCATCTTCAGGTATTTTTAATATATGCGATATTCTTTCAGATTTTTGAATTATATTAAATATTATTACTTTAGTTTCTACTTTTTTGCCTAATGTTGACATCTCATTAGTAAAACTTTTTATAGGTATGCTTCTTGAAATTATATTAGATTTAGCTATATATGTACCGCTTCCTCTAGTTCTTACCAAAAAACCTTTAGCAACTAAATTATCTGTAGCATGCCTTACTGTTAATCTGCTTACATTAAATTGTTTAGCTAATTCATATTCTGTTGGTATGCAATCCCCATTTTTATAATATGAACTATTAATTTTATCTAGTATATAATTTTCTATGATTTTGTATTTCGATGTAGACTTCATATTTCTTTATATATCAACTCAACTATTATAAAAATTAATGATTCAATACTTTATACAAGAATTCTTTTACTCTATCATGTTTAGGATTAGAGAAGAACTCATTAGGTTTTTCATCCTCAAGTATCTTTCCGTCATTCATAAAAAGTATTCTAGTAGCAACATTCTTAGCAAAACCCATTTCATGAGTAACAATTATCATAGTCATGCCTTCTCTGGCAAGCTCTATCATAACATCTAAAACCTCTTTAATCATTTCAGGATCCAAAGCAGAAGTAGGCTCATCAAAAAGCATAATATCAGGCTCCATAGCCAAAGCTCTTGCTATAGCTATTCTCTGTTTCTGTCCTCCTGAAAGCTTGCTAGGATAAACATCTTTTTTATCAACCAAACCTACTTTATTAAGAAGTTCTATAGCTTTTTTCTCAGCATTTTCTTTTGAAATTTTTTTTACTTTCATAGGGGCTAAAGTGATATTTTCCATAACAGTTTTATGAGGAAATAAATTGAAATGCTGAAATACCATTCCAAGTTCCTGTCTTATAACATTAATATCAGTGTCTTTATCCATGATATTTTTGCCATTTATGATAATATCACCTTGAGAAGGTTCTTCAAGTCTGTTTAAGCATCTTAAAAAAGTAGATTTACCGCTTCCTGAAGGTCCTATTACAGCGATAATTTCTCCTTTTGCAATATCAACATCTATACCTTTAAGAACTTCTAATTTTCCAAATTGTTTATATAAATTTCTTACCTTAATCACTTTCTCTCAAACCCTCCTCTACTCTCTTCATAATCATCGCAAATACAGAAGTAAGTATAAAATATATTATTCCCACAGCAATTAAAGGCTCAACTCCTCTATATGTTTGACTTGTAATGATGTTAGCAGATCTAAGCAAATCAACTCCGCCTATAAATCCAACAACAGAAGTTTCTTTAAGCAATGCTATAAACTCGCTTACAAGAGGAGGAAGTATTTTTTTGATAGCCTGAGGTATTATAATTTCTTTCATAGACATAGAATAATTCATACCTAAAGCCCTTGCAGCTTCCATTTGTCCTTTATCCAAACTTTGTATGCCTGCTCTTATAATTTCAGCAACATAAGCTCCGGAGTTTATTCCAAAAGCAATTGCCGCTATAATAAGTATTGGAGTATCTCTTAAACTATCAACAAAAATAACATTAGCCCATATCATGAGCTGTACTACAACAGGAGTTCCTCTTAAAATATTTACATACCAGAATGCCAATTTTGATAAAGGATTGAAATCTTTGAACTTTTTAGAGTTTTTGAACGGATAAAATTCAGAAAGCTGAAGCAATGCCACTAATATACCTAGTATAACACCTATTATAGTAGAGCATGCTGTTGTTCCTACAGAAAATAATAATCCTTTTATAATATAGATGTATCTCTCATTTGATATGAATATTAACTTTAGAAGTTCTAAATATTCAAGCATATATATAAACCCTTATAAAAAATATATCCTCTTCTTATAATCCCATACAAAATCGAGAAAATAAGAAGAAGATATAAAATATATATTATTTCCCAAAATACTTACTTATTAAAGCATCATAAGTGCCGTTTTCTTTAAGTGTTTTTAAAGCATCATTCATTTGAGCAAGAAGTTCTGTATCTTCTTTTCTCATAGCAATAGAATACTCTTCAACAGCAGCATCAGTTTCTACCAATTTTAATTCAGTATTCTGAGCTACATAGTTCTTAGCAGGCTCATAATCTAATACAACAGCATCAACTTTCTGAGATTTCAAAGCTAATATTGTTTCTGCAGTAGTATTGAATTTCTGAACTTCTACATTAGGCATCTCGCTTACCAAAATGTCACCTGTATATCCTAAAACAACACCTATTTTCTTACCTGTAAAATTATCAAAAGAAGTTATATCTGTATTTGCTGCCTGAACTACTATAGACTGTTTTGAATTATAATAAGGCTCTGTGAAATTAACAAACTTTTTTCTTTCTTCAGTTGCTGTCATACCAGCTGCAATAACGTCTATTTTTTTAGCCTCTAAAGCAGGAAGTAGTCCGTCAAACTGCATATCCACTATTTCTATTTCTTTACCTATTAACTTAGCTGCTTCTGCTATTAAATCCATATCAAAACCAACTATTTTATCACCTTCTCTGTATTCAAAAGGCTCAAATTCTGCATTAGTACCTACATATAATTTGTTTTTTTCTTCTTTCTTTTGACAGCTTATGAATAGAACTAAAACCATTGACAAAGCTATAACTATTTTTATAATATTATTCTTAAACATAATAAAACCCTTTACTTTCTAGATTTTTGCAATAATTCTATATAATAATGTAAAAAAGTCAAGGTAAAATATATGCTTTTAAAATGCTGATTTATCACATAAATGAATTTGAATTAATAAGATATATAATATATAATTTCTACCTAAATAATAAATAATTAAATAATAAAAATGGAGATGTAAAATATATGAGAGGTTCTGCGGTAGCAATAATATTTATCATAGTGAATATAATAGCTATCAGCATATTTATGATAGTATCCACTACTTCAATAAAAGAATCTATATTAACAGAAGAAAAATTATCTAGAGAATCATTGGACTCTATATTAGATACTTATTATAAAAAAAATATAGCCTCAGAAAATTATTATAATGCAGTATCTGTAATACCAAAAATAGATATATACGTTTTGCATTCTTTAAGCAATTATATAGAAAGAATAAAATCAATAGAAGCAGACTCTACTTTAATAGAAAAGCCATTAACATTTCAGGAATATCAATATATTCAGGCAAGAATAACTGAAAATATAAATAAAATTAATTATACGGCTAGAAATTATCCGGTATTAAGAACAAATCTTAATTACATAGAAGCTATAAATGAAATGCGTCCTATAATAGAAGATGAAAAAAAATATATATCCGCTTATAATGATCATGTCTTGGAATATAACAGACTTACTACAACTCCGCCTTCAAGTATAGTAGCAGGTATAATGGGTAAATTTCCTTTCTTAAAATTTGAAACAGGAACTAATATTATAGCACAAACTTCACATATGTTTCAATAAATAAAAATATATTATTAATTATATTTGCAAAAATTAAAACTTTTACTATAATATAAATAATTAAATATTCGGATAGTATGAAGCATCATGAACGATAATGTAATAGAATTGAAAAACCTAAAAAGAGTAACGCAGAAAGAAATCGCTAAAAGACTTGGAATAAGCAGAACAACTGTAGCCAGAGCTATAAACGGAAGTGAGTTTATTAAAGAAGAAACTAAATCAAAAATATTGGAATTGGCTTCAGAATTGAATTATGAAAAAAATTATATAGGAAGTTCTTTAGCAAATCAAAAAGAAAAAACAGTTCATTGCCTTATAGCTAATTCTTTTAATGAATTTTATACAAAAGAAATAGTACGTGGACTTAATACTATTCAAAAAGAATATTCTATATATAATTATAATCTAAAAATAACACCAACAGAAATACATTCTCCAGAAAAACAGGTAGAGATTTTAAAAAACATCTTAGAAGAAGGTAATATTGACGGTTTAATAATTACACCTTTAAATAGAGAAGTAATATATAATATACTAAAACCATATTTCGGTAAAATTAATATAATATCCATAGGAACAAGATTATCTGAAAATATACCGCATGTAGGACCTAATCATATAAAACAAGGCTCTATAGTTGCCGGAATAGTTTCTAATCTTTTAAGAGATAATGAAAAACTTCTTATTATAGATAATGGAGATGATAATATTTCTTCAGGAATGTATTTAGAAGGTTTCTTACAAAGAATAAAAGATACCAAAATAGATACTATAGGTCCTATTTACTGCGGAAATATAGAAGACAGCATACATACTATCAAAAAAATATGCTCTAAAGAGAATATTAAAGGAATTTATATTAATAGATATGCTCAGGAAATTTATGATATGATAGATAAAAGCATATTGAAAGATAAGAAAATAGTTACTCATGGTATGGCAGAAAGCATCAAAAACTTAATAAAATCAGGCATAATATCATTTACTGTTATGGAAGGCGTATTTATGGAAGGATATAATGCCGGTAAAATGATGTTTGAAATGATATACAAGAAAAATGTTAGTACTAATTGGGAGGTTTCTGATTCTAAAATAATATTTTTAGAGAATTTACAAAATTAATATTATTAAAATTTATTTTGAATTTTACTTGATAAAATTAACATATTATGATAGAATATTGCAACTATATTCTATAATGTTATATTTGTTTATTTTAGATTCTTACGGAAATTAAATAACATTAATATAAATAAAATTAATTAGGAGATATTACAAATGGATCAACAGATAAGATTAGTAGAAGCAAAATATAAAAAAGAAGCCATACTACCTTTTGAAATAGGTGATACAGTAAAAGTATGGGTAAAAATCATCGAGGGCGATAGAGAAAGATTACAGGCTTATGAAGGTACTGTTATTTCTATTCGCGGAAAAGGAATTAATAAAAGTTTTATTGTTAGAAAAATATCTTACGGCGTAGGCGTTGAAAGAATATTCTTATTAAATTCTCCTAGAATAGATCATGTTGATATCATAAGAAAAGCTAAAGTAAGAAGAGCTAAACTTTACTATCTTAGAAATAAAGTTGGTAAAAAAGCTCGCTTAGTAGAAAGATTGGGCGTAAAAATACCTAAACATTCTGATTTAATAAAAAATACTGCTGAGGAAAATACAGCAGCAGAAGAAAATAATTCAGCTTCAGCAGAATAATATTTTTTAATATTTTAAGGAGAATTTTATGGGCTATAAAATAGTTGCCAGAGAGCAATGGTCAGAAAAAGTTTTTATGATGAAAGTACTAGCTCCGGATATTGCTAAACATCGTAAAGCTGGTAATTTTATCATATTCAGACTAGATGAGAAAGGTGAAAGAGTACCCCTAACTATAGCTGATGCTGACGCAGAAGCTGGTACTATTACTATAGTTACTCAAAGTATAGGATATTCAACTACTAAACTTATGGGACTTAAAGTTGGTGATGAAATATTGGATATCATAGGACCATTAGGTCAGCCTACTCATATAGAAAAGAAAGATGGTATAGTTTTAGGTGTTGGCGGCGGTGTAGGTATTGCTCCTTTACATCCTATAGTAGAAGCTCATCATAAAGTTGGTAATAAAGTTATTTCTATATTGGGTGCTAGAGATAAATCACTTATCATTATGGAAGATATGATGAAAAAAATATCTGATGAAGTTCTTATCTGTACTGATAATGGAAGTTACGGAGAAAAAGGTCTTGTAACTGATATGATCACTAGAATATATGAAAGAGGCGAAAAAATTTCTGAAGTTATAGCTATAGGTCCTGCTATAATGATGAAATTTGTTGCTATGCTCACAAAAAAATATAATCTTCCTACAGTTGTTAGCTTAAACCCTATTATGATAGATGGTACTGGTATGTGCGGATGCTGCAGAGTAAAAGTAGGAGATCAAACTAAATTTGCATGCGTTGAAGGCCCTGAATTTGACGGACACTTAATCGATTTCGATCTTCTTATGAAAAGACAGGCTATGTACAAAAAAGAAGAGCATGAATGCAATTTAAAATTAGCTAATTAATATTTAATTATAAAATAAAAAGTTACAGTCTGATTCAGATTGTAACTTTTTTATGATACAATCTATTTATAATGAAATTACTTGTAGATGTTAAGATAAAAAATCTTGTTCTTCAGAAATTTGAATGGGACAGCACATACTTTCAAATAACATTAAATATAAAGAATAATTATCCTATAAAAATAAAATTAGAAAATCTAAAACTCAATCTTATTAATTGCTTAAATGAAAAATTTGCCTATAGTGAATGCAATAATATATCAATAAAATCAAGAGAAAATAAAGATATTACTTTTAATGTAATTTTATACAATAAAGAATTTTCAAACTTAATAAATAACTTCTTTAATTTTAAAAAATCAATATTTAAAATTCATATAATAACTGCTAAATTAAATATGTTTTCTATAATACCAATAAATTTAAAAAACTATGAGCATAATATTGATATACTTGATATTATAAAACATCTATATAATTCATAGAACTAACTATTTAATTTATTTTTAGTGATAATCAATAATACATTATTATATATTACTATTTTCAGTTATATTTGTTATATAAATATGACTAAATAAAAAGGTATGATTTATGATTAAGAAAATAACCGTTATAATCTCAATATTATCAATGCTATTTATACTATCTTCATGCGAAACATTGCAGTCATCAGCAAGAGAAATTACAAGAAGCTACATAGAAGAACATAAACCTGATATAAAAGCAAAAAGTGCTAAAATATCAAGTGTAACATTACAGGATATCACTTTAACTACTTTGTTTGAAATAAAGAACAATTTAGACTTTGAAGTTCCTATTGATAAAGTAAAAATAGACCTTATTAATACTTCAGGAAAAACTTTTGCAACAGCTACTTCTGTAGAAACATTAAAGATACCTGCAAATCAGGCAAGAGATATTAATTTAGATTTTAAAGCTAAATATTTAGATGTATTTACAACAGCTTTTGATGCTATAAAATCAAAATCTTTTAAATGTGATGCTAAAATAACTTTAACATTCACTGTATATGGAATGAAATTCGAATTCCCTTATACTAAAGAATTGACATTTACAGAATAATGAAATTAATAAAAATATCAATTTTATTATTAATAATAGCTGTATCATGCTCTAGAGTAAAATCAGAGGCTAATAAAATTACAAGAGAATATGTAGAAAAATATAAACCCGATATAATTGTAAAATCTGCCTCTATAGATAATATGACTTTATCTGATATTACATTAAATACATTAATGGAAATAAAAAATAATTTACCCTTTGAGCTTCCGATAGAAAAACTTGAAATAAACCTTATTAATTCTTCAGGTGATATATTTGCTAATTCAAAATCATCTGAAGAATCAAATATTATAAAAATTCCGGCTAATGATTCTAAAGAAATTAATATGAAATCTAAAGCACAATATATAGATTTATTTCAAACTGCTTTTGATGCTATAAAAACAGAAAGTTTTAAATGTAATGCTGATGTAATTTTGACTTTTAATGTTTATAATATGAATTTTCAATTTAAATATGATATAGAAATAATTTTTATAAAATAGCTATTTTTTTAATATGTCCCTTATAACATTAGCTCTTATTTCATCAATATTTCTATAATAGCTGCTTTTTTCATATAAATGCTTTAAATGAGCATTCTTTCCAACAAATATCATATAATATATGGTATCCAAATTTATATTATCAATAATATCATAATAAATACCTAATCTAAGCCATAAACTATAATTGATAAGCTCTCTATATTTTAAAGATCTTGCTGACAATAATATAGCATTACTTCTATATATTCTATCTTCAGCCTTAACCCTATCAAGTTTTTTTATTCTATTTCTTATTTTCTTTTCTTTTTCAGATATCTCTCTAACCTTTTCTATAATGGTGTCAAGTATAAATTTTTCAGTAACACCTATCATAATATTATTGCTTATATTTAACAATCCATTTTTTAAATTAACTTCAAGACCTTTTTTATTACATTCACTGATTATATAGTCTATATTATCAGGAGTTTTCCAAGTAAGGCAAGGAACAGCTATACAAACTTCAGCCCTCATAGCCGTACCTATTATATTAGGCGAACTAGTAAGAAATCCGAACTTTTTATCATAAGCAAAATCTACTTTCTGATCTAAAGCACTCTCTATTTCATAAGCCTTATTAAAGCAACTTTCTAATTCTAAACCTCTTGCTATAGTTTGAATTTCTAAATGCTCATTTGAATTGATTAATAAAGATATATCCTCATCTTCATCTGTGAATAATGATGCATGCACTATATTCTTATTGCTTGGTATAGTAAGATTTTCTATAAGCATTCTAATATTTATAGAAGGAATATCAATAAGTTTTTTATATGATAGATTAAGATTTAATTCTTCTATACTAGACTTTAAAATATTTTCTGTATTTTGAAAATCTTCTTTATCCATATTATGGAAGAATCTAATATCATCTAAATTCCTATAAATCGAAATTCTAGAATATAGTACTATATTATCATCTTCACCTTTTTTGTATATCCAATTTGAGGTATTATTAACGGACATCTTTTTTTTCGCTCTTAGTTTTTTTAGATATTAAATCTTTTTTCAAATGTTCTAATTTATCTCTTATCAAAGCAGCTTCTTCATATTTTTCTATTTTTATAAAAAGTTCTATTTCCTCTCTATATTTATTAATTTTAGATTCTATATCTTTATTGGTTAAATTTCTGCTTGATATTTTTCCTATATGTTTATTTTCTCTATGTATTTTCTTTATATGTTTACTGATTTCAGATTTAAAATATTCATAGCATTTAGGACAGGATACTACTCCTGTTTTTAGGAAATCATCTAAAGAATATCCACAAACTTTGCATATTTTATTTGAATGCGGAGTTTTTTTCTTCTTCTTTTTGGAAGGCAATGACTTATAATTTGGAAATATAGTATCAATATTATTAAACTCTAATTCTAAGCATTTTTCTATAATATTGCCGTTTATTTCGCATTCTTTACATATATGAATTTGCCTGCGCTCATTACCTATTATTTCTTGAATATATAATACAGCTTTTTCTTTACCACAGATATTGCACTTCAAAATGATTGCCCCTAATAACTTATTATTAAAATTTTATCATTTAATAAAAAAAAAAGCAAATAATTAATATAATTTTATCTTAATTTTATAAAAATATCTAAATCTTCTCTATTTGTAATCTTTATATTATCAGAAGAGCATTCAGCTATCTTTACATCTCCTAAATATTTACTGTATATCTCAGCATCATCTGTAACCAAATCAGCATCTTTATCATTTATATACATTTCTATAGCTTTAATATAATTATCAAATTTAAAAGCTTGAGGGGTAGCAGCTCTATAAAGATATGTTCTATCAATAGTATCTGTTATAGTTTTATCATCATTAACTTTTTTTATAGTATCTACAACTTTAGAAGCCAATATAGCAGCATCATATTTCAAAACTGTTTCATATAACAATGTAATTTCTTTCTTCTTAACTAAAGGTCTAACACCATCATGAATAAATACATAATCTGTCTTAATATCTTCTCTATGCTCATTTAAAAAAGTCATAGCATTATATACAGAATATACCCTCTCACTTCCGCCTTTTATATAATGAATATTCTTCTTTATTTTTTCTTTAATAAGCTCTTCTTTTTCTATATATTTTTTTATATTCTTTATCTCTTCTTCGGCACTCACCAAAACAACATTATTAAAATTAAATTTAAGCATATTTATAAGAGTATGAATAAATATATGCTTATTATCAACCTTTATAAATTGTTTTTTGACTTTGCCTGCAAATCTTCTTGAACTTCCTGCTATTAATATTACTAAAGTTGTATTATTCATAAATATTTATTCTCTCATTTATTTTCTGTATTATTATTTTTATTTCTTAAATTCATTCTTTCTTCTCTGCGTTTTTGGTTTTCTATTTTTTTCTCTTCTCTTAATCTATGTCTTGCCTCTCTTCTAGATTGAACTTCCTGCTTCATCTGTAATTTTTTAGCTTCTTTTTCTTTTTTCCTATTTTCATTATACTCTTTACGTTCTTGATTTTTCTTCTCTCTCAATTCTTTCATCTCTTCAAGCTGCATTCTCCATTCTGCTCTTTCCAATTTTCTCCTCTCTTCTTTTTGTCTTTCTATCTCTTCCTTCTTCTGCATTTTTTCTATCTTTTCAAGTTCCTTTTCTCTAAATAAAACAAGCTTAACAGGATCTTTTATTTTACTTAATTTATCTCTCATCTTCTGAACATAATCTTTTCTCTTACCAATATTTTTAGGGAATAATCTAGCCCCCAAAGAATCTACAAACAGCCTAGTCCTTAAAACAAGACTATTTTGAGTTCTCAAATTAATAACAGATACCCAAGGCACTCTTAATATTATAACTAATGCTATTAGTCCTGCCATAGTATTTGAAAATAAATTACCCCAAAATACTGACCAATATGATAAATACTTACTTGTTAAAAGAATAAATATAAATCTCAAAAACCAGATCCTAAGCAAACTTATTATAAGAGGTATCCTAGTTCTTCCAAGACCAATTAAAGCCCCCTGAGAAACCATAGCAACACCAAAACCTAATACACCAAAAGCAAATATAGGAAGTGATTTATTAGCTACATATAAGTCTTCAGCTTCCCTAGTAAATAATATAGTAAGATGCGGCGTAAGAGGTATAATAATAGCTATAAGAACAATAGCCGTAATAACAGACATTATAATTCCTGTATAACAAGACTTTCTGGCTTTATCATTATACTTAGCTCCTATATTCATACTAACCATTGTAGTAACAGCAGATCCGAAAGCAGCAGTAAAATTGAAACATATATTAACTATATTATTGGATATACCTTGACCATTTAATACTGCAGCTCCATATTTTTCAACTTCTGTATTGATAAGGAAGAATCCCAAATTGGTTAAAAATGTATTAAGCATAGAAGGAACACCTATAATCATAAGTTCCTTCAATACTGTAGAATCAAATTTAAACTCTTTTAAAGATAATTGATCATCTCCTTTCTTTATAAATAAATCATAATACATCCAAACTGTTACTATAGAATAAGTGGAAAATGAAGCCAATACACTTCCTACTACACCTAAATGAAGTAAATAAACATATATAAAATTAAATAATATTTTTAAAAGCAGTAATATTATACTTCTTATGAGAGTAGCTTCCGGTTTACCATTAGCATTTTTTATACCATTATATAAAGCAGCTAAAAATGTCATAGGCATAACAAAGCTGTATAAGGATAAATATGTAAATACATTCTCTTTAATATTAGGAAGAAGATTCATTGATACTAATATGCTCACAACATATAGTGTAGGCCCCATAGCAATTCCAAACATTACACCTATAACAACTATTTGTGTGGATATTCTTTTTGCATTTTTAAAGTCCCCTAATCCATTATACTGCCCTACTATAGCCATAGCAGCAACACCTAAACCTTGAGATAATGCTGTCATCATATTTATTATAGGTTCTGCAAAATGCACACTGCTTGCTATAACAGTACCTGCAACATTATTAAGAAAAAGGCCGTCCATTAATGGTATCATAGACTGAACTATACTCATTATAAGAGTAGGAATAGATAACATTATTAATGTATTAGTAATAGGGCCATGAAGTATTAAATCACGTCTCGCCTCTGTAGATTGACTTTTAAAAAAACTAATCATACTTATCCTTTAAAATTTCTCGTATAAATAATATAACCGATTATTATATATTATATTTTATATTAATAAAAAAAATTTTGCATGAATAAAACAAAAAAATTAATTTTTTTTGATTATTACACAAGCAGATAATTATATCAATCATAATAATTTTTTATGATTTTATATAAATTATTACTCAATTTATATAAAGTGAAAAAATTAGAATATTTTTAAGGGAGCTTTTCATAAGCCCCCTTTTTATTTTTAACTTCTTATATTTCCTAAACTAGGATCCTCTATATTATCTTCAGGAAGCAAGTATATATTATTATTGTTTTGATTATTATTTTGTATGTTGTTGTTTTGATTACTATCATAGCTGTTACTATTTTCATCTAAAGGAGTATAATAAAAATCTCCCTCATCTTCCATCATAGCATCATTAGTTGCTTCATTTCTAGGAGTACCTGTTCTAAGGTGATCTATAGGACATTGAGTAGATAAATCAACATTTCCTCCTACTGTAAGAGGTGCTACATTTACACAAGTATGATTTCTAGGAAGTCCTGAATCCTGACAAATTTCTACTATTAATACATCATTAGGAACAGGCCAATTAAATTCTCTCTTAGATGAAGGAGTGATAGAATCAAGATATTGAAATGTAGCCAAAGCAGTAGTAGCTCCTCCTGTAACATTATTAGGAAGTAAATCATTTCTATCGCTTCCTATCCAGGTAATTGTAACTATTTCATCATTATAAGCAGCAAACCAGTTATCTCTATGTTCGCTTGTAGTTCCTGTTTTTGCTGAATATGAAGGATACTTAAATCCGTAAGTATTAGCACTTCTGTAGGCTGTTCCTCCAGGGGCTATTACTTTCTGTAAAGTAGTATTTAAAAAATAATAAGATGATGGGGAAGTTGCACTTATTTTACGAGGTGTTCTATCAACTAAAGCTGTAACACTAAGTTCATTACCATCAATATCAATTATTTTATCTACTATATAAGGCTCATATTTAATACCGCCGTTAGCCAATGCACTATATGCTGAAGCTAAATCAAGCGGACTCATTTCCATAGTTCCTAAACCTATAGATAAAGCATTCGGTATATAAGCATTTTCTCCAAAAAATTCCCTTGAATGTTCTATAAAATAAGAAAGTCCTATATCATTTAATAATTTCACAGCTATAGTATTAATTGATTTTGATAATGCTGTCTCTAAAGTTATTTCGCCTCTATACCTTCTGTCAAAATTTCTAGGTGAATATGCAGGCTTTCCAGAACCTTGAGGATAGCTATAATTTGTATCAAGCATAGTAGAAAAAGGCTGTGCTCCGCCTTCGAATGCATATAAATAGATAAAAGGTTTAATTACACTCCCTATTTGTCTTTTTGCTTGAACTGCTCTGTTAAACTGATTTTGCAATGTGTATCCGTCACCACCTATCATCACAAGTATTCCACCTGTTTTAGGATCTATTGATACCATTGCACCCTGATAGCTTCTGTTTGAAGAACTAGTCTGCAATTTTCTTATATTTTCTTTCATTACAGAATCAGCAACTCTGTAATATCTTTCATTTACAGTTGTATATATTTTAAGTCCTGACAATGCAAGCTCATCTTTATTGAAATAATTTAATAATTCCTGTCTTACATATTCATTTACATAAGGTGCTCTGTTTACAGTCATTTTCCATTGCGCACCTTTAACCTGCTTATTTATATTAGTATACTCTTTATCAAATAATTCAAGTTCAGATTCCATAGTTTGTTTATCTATGATATTATTTTTCACAAGTCTTGATAATATTTGTTCCACTTTTTTTCTGCTGTTATCAGGATTATTTACTATAGAATAATATGTAGGATTAGGAAGCATACCAACTAATATAGCATACTCTAATAATCTGCATTGTCTTAAAGGTTTATTGAAATAATGATTGGCTGCAGCTTCAAATCCGTAGTTTCCGTCACCAAGATAAACAGTATTAAAGTACATAGCTAAAATTTCTTTCTTAGTATATTTCTGTTCTATCTCTCTTGCTGCAAACATTTCAAATAGTTTTCTCTCTATAGTTCTTTCACTTTTAGTAAATAGAAGTTTAGCCAACTGCTGAGTAAGTGTGGAACCTCCGCCTACTATTTTTCTTGTTAAAATAGTTTGTATACCTAAATAAGCTGTTCTGAAATAGTTAATACCTTTATGAGAATAGAATTTCTGATCCTCCATTAAAAGCAAAGTCTGCTCTAAAAGAGGGTTAATATCATCAACATTAACAACCTCATAAGCAGGAGGCATATACTCACCTATTAATATATTATTTCTATCATATATCTTTGTAGGAGGAGAATCTCCGAAAGGATTTAAAGGATTAAAATATCTTATCCTTTTTTCATTACCTCTTATAACTATTATATCATAGTATTCTTCAAGCATAGCCATACTTTGATCTCTTCTGGCAACCCAGTCTTTATATACGCCTCCGACAAAATATATACCTACTATACCTACTGCAACGAACACGAATAAACATACTATAAAAATAGTTAATATAAATTTCTTTAATTTAGATTTTTTCTTCTTTACTACGTTGTTATTATCTTTAATTTTTTTCTTAAACATTTATCACCATATTAACATAATTATATATATTATATATGATACTATAATATATATAACATTGCAAGCGGAATTTATTTAGATTTTTTTTATTTTAATAATAAAAATTATTAGTTTTATATATTAGAAAATTATAATTGACTTATATATCTTTATATATTAAACTAAATGAAAATATATTTTAAGTGAATATTTATGAATAATTTTCAATCTAAATCTTTATTAACAATATCTATTTTGTCAATAGTAACATGCGGTATATATTTTATTTATTGGATTTATGTAACAACAAATGATATTAATAATTATATGGAACAAGAATATATTAATCCTACATTAGCTGTTGTTTTATCAATAATAACATGTGGATTATTCACTGTATATTGGTTCTATAAATATGGAACTATAGTATTTAATGATATGAGTAAAAAAGCTGAACTAGACAGTTATGGTGAGAGTGCTGCTGTTTTAGCTATACTCTTATTTATACCATTTGGATATATTTACTCTATTATAGCTCTTCAATCCAAACTTAATATCATTTTCACTAAATATTCAGAGAATAATGTATAATAAAAATTTTCAATTATCAATATTCATATCGCACGCTGAATAAATTCACAAATATAATACAATTCTCAATTATCAATAAAAATCATAAATAAAGTTAAGTTAATCGTGCGTTAAATACATTTTTTAATTAAATAAATCTTGGGTGGGGCTATATTTTCTAATAGCGTAGAAAAACAAAATAAAGTAAAAATTTCATAGTAATGCCTTAAAAAATAAAGGGGGGTATGTAAATAATTTTTTTAATTTATTTTGATTATATACTCTAAAAATGATAGATTTTAATAAAAATTTTCAAATTTATTCTAATTTTTATAGTTAAATATCGTATTTACACCTAGCCAATTACCTGAATATATAAAAAAGATTTATATATTCTAATTACAAGTAAGGATAAAATCATTTATATTGATAAAGTTAAAGATCAATATAAAATTAAGTTAAGTAATGAAATTTATATCAACTTTGAAAAAAATTGTTCTTGAAACTACATAAGCAGTAACGACAAATTATCTTAAAATATACTTCTAAAAACTATAGCGAGCAAAATTAAAAACATAATGAAAAATACAATAATGCCTACATGTTTAAAATCAGCAAAATAATAGAGTCTATAGAATAATATTAACTAACTATTTAAAAATTTGCATAAGAAATAACAGCAATTAGTAATGGTATAACTTTTAAACATTTTGTATATATTTAAAGTAATTAATATACATAAGACTTGAGTCTTTAATTATATTCAAGCCTTTTATTTTATAAGCGTAATTTTTTTTTAAAATAATCAAAAAAACAACACATAAATTCATAATTTTATTATATTTATTAGCATATTACTATTTAACAAATATTATTATGTAAAAGACAATTTACAAGATAGATAATATATAAAAAATAAAGGATATACTATGATAAAAAAAACAATATATTACATCTTTACATTTTTATTATTCATATTCTTCATAAGCTGCAGAAATAATTCTAATAATGTAACAAACCCTACATCTTACAGCAATCCTGCAACAGAAACTATAAATAAATACACAGTTAAAGGAATAGATAATAAGTATAATTCTACTTGGAAATTTTTCAATGCTGACAGCACAGGAAATGATTCAGTTGATGTTGTTATATCAGATGGCGGAATAAGTGGTTTAGTAATATCAAATAAAACTGATAAGGTTAATTTTGATAAAAATGCTATTTACAGCATAAAAGAGGAAAATAAAAATAAATACTATGACAGATATTATGGATATATAGTAAGTTCTGATAATTGGGTTGGAGAGATTCAATTTCCTACTGATGAATTTGAAACTGTTGGATTTATTTATATAAAAAATAAAAAAACTTCAGATATAATAGTTGGTATGATTGATAAAGCTCCAGGACCTAGAGAAGGAATAGATAAAGGATACTGGGGAAAAAGAAGCAGAACTAATAATGGATTAAAAAGAACTGTAGATATACAAGGAGATTTTGTAACATATTATGAGAATGAAGTTCAAAAAATAAAAATACCTTCAAAATTCTTTGAATTATCTAAAGGAGATGGTTTTTACGGATATAGCATAATGCTTGGACTTTTATATCCTGGAGTATCAATAAATGTATACAATTCTAAGAATTCAAGTATATTACCTAGCGTATATTTTGAATATATTGATTACAATTATTATCTCGATATACAATTAAGAGATGATGGAGTGCCTATTTCAGCAAAATACAATAAAAAAGAAACTATATACTCTTCCGGAGATATGTTATATTCTAAAGAAAACTAATTCGTTGTTTTAATACCATAAATTTATATATATATGCTTTAAATAAAATTTTTATTTAAAGCATTTTTATTTTTAAACGAAAATTAAAACGATATTTTTATTTAATGGTTGTTTATATGAATAAATATATAATAATATTTTCTATAATACTTAGTTCTATATTATCGGCTAATAGTTTTAAAGTTATATCCAGACAGGGAGAAGCCTCTGTAATTGTAAATGAAGAGCATGCCAATATGGATATAAAAAAAAGTTTTCCAGATGATTATTTCTCTATATCTACAAAAGAGGAATCATATTTAGTAATAGATAATGGTGAAAAATCAATAATACTTATGCCAAGCTCAAAACTTACTTATGAAAATAGTAAATTCACTTTGGATTCAGGATATATTTATATAAAAAGCAAACATAATGATGATATTCAAATGACTTTAACAAAAGATGGCAAAGGATATAATTTCAAAGGAAAATCTTTTGCTGTTGTATCTTATGATGATGAAGTATCTGTTATAACATATAATAATGCTGTAAAAATAACACCTGAAGCATCTTTGGGAGTAAGCTATTTTTTGGAGCCTCATCATAAAACATCTATAATACCAATGCTTAACGGTCCTTATAGAACTACAGAAAATGAAAAATCTTTAATTGAAAATGTATCAAGACAGTTAGAAAGCGAAGTAGCAAGTCATTTAAACGAAGATATAGACAGATATAATTTTAAAATAATGGAAGGCACAAAGAATGAAAACACTATATACAGAGTGGTTCATCCAGAAAAAGGACCTAATATATTTTTGATAGTACCTCATGGAAGTGAAAGAGTTGGTACTGATGTTGCTATGGAAAGAATAACTATGCCTATAAAAAAAGGAAGCCTTACTATTGTACCTATTGCTGTACCTGAAGCATACAGAAAAAATACTAGAGCCATAGAAGGACAGGATATCAATAACAGATTCTTTGATAAAAGTATGAGCAGAACTGATACTGATAAATTAGCTAAAGAGTATATGGATATGCTTGATGAATATGATATAGATGTTGTGCTTACACTTCATGAAGGAAATGGATTTAAAGAATTCTTTGGTGATTCAATAATATATGATACTAGAAAATTAGATGATAAAGTTGTAAAAGTCTTGGATAATATAAACTCAAGAATAGAGCCTATGAAATTTAAATTCAGACAGATGTATTATCCTATGCCTACTACTATTACATATTATGCCGCTAAAAAGAATATAGAATCTTTTGGAATAGAGCTTACAAGAAATTTAGATTATGATAAAAAAAGAATAATTATGCATACTATATTAAGCGAATTCTTAAAAATATATGGGCTTGAATAAAATATAAAAACAATTATATTTTGAAATTTTATTTACATACCCCGCCCTTTATTCTTTATTGCTATAATCTGCAATTTTAAATTTCCTTATATTTAAAATCTATTAAGAAAATAAAGCACCCGCCCAAGCTGTAATTATATTTAAAAATTTATTTAACGCACGGTTAACCAAATTTAAAATATAATTTAAATGTTATAATCAATTCGCTCATATTTATAATTTTACTCTGCGTGCGTTGTGGAAGTAATAAATAAAAAATCCCTAGGGTGAAAGCTATAAATTCTCTATCAGCAATTAAGAAAGAAAAAACAAAATTGAAAAATAAATCTATAAGAATATAGGGCTATGAATGAAAATTTAGCCTTAATATTAAAAGCTCAGGTTTCATTATAAAAAATCCGCCACCTGAAAGGCTCTGATAATAAATTATCAGACGGCTGTCAATTTTTTATAAAGACTTCAATTTTATTATTGTTATGCTCGTCTACGCATACAATAAGCTAGTGAGTAAACTCACTAGCTGGCTAAGACTCACTTTTATATTTAAATTCTAATGTTTTAAAGCGATAAACGAGCAGCTGATAACTTTAGTTGGCAGCTATATTAAAAATAAAAAATTGAGCGTCTATCAGCTAAAAGCTGATAGAGATTTTAAAGCGAGATTTTTTATATATAATAATAAGTTTATCGCTAGCAATAATAAGAAATTATTATTTATCTAGCTTAAAGAAGCGCATTGCTTCTTCTAGCTCTCTAGCTTTTATTATTATAAAAATTGACAGCCTAAAAGGCTCTGATAATAAATTATCAGACGGCTGTCAATTTTTTTATAAAGACTACTTCATCAAAGTAATTATTTATCTAGCTTAAAGAAGCGCATTGCTTCTTCCAACTCTCTAGCTTCATTTAACAAAGAAGCTGCTGCTGAAGCAGATTGTTCTACCAATCCGGCATTCTGCTGAGTTACACTGTCCATTTGAGAAACCGCTGTATTTACCTGATCAACTCCCGCCTGCTGTTCTATTGCTGTTTCACTTATATCCCTCATTATATTAGAAGTTTCCTCTATTTTCTTCTCCAAATCCTCAAATATCTTTTCAGACTCTTTAGCCTTCTCTACTGATTTACTAATCTTTTCATATATAACATTAATTAAAGTTGTAATATCCTTAGCTGAAGATTGAGAGTTCTGTGCCAAATTTCTAACCTCACTAGCTACAACAGCAAATCCTTTACCTTGATCTCCAGCACGTGCAGCCTCAACCGCAGCATTAAGTGCTAATATATTAGTTTGGAAAGCAATATCTTCTATAACCTTTGTTATATTCTTTATCTTTTCGCTGTCCTCATTAACCTCTTCTATACTCTTAGTAGTTTCTAAAATTATAGCTCCTGCATCTCTAATTGAACTCATAGATTCTTTCATCATATTATTACCTTCTATAGAATGCGAAGTAGAAGATTTAATTGTAGAAGCCATCTCCTCCATAGAACTAGCAGTCTCTTCAAGACTTGCTGCCTGAGCCTCTGTTCTTCTTGATAAATCAGAATTACCATTAGCTAATTCCTGAGCTGCTGTAGTTATTTTTATAGAAGAATCATTAACCTGAGATATTATCTCTGTAAGTTTCTTACGCATACCGCTGAAAGATTCAAATAATATTCCAAGCTCATCTTTTCTCTTATGCTCATTTGAAACATAAGTTAAATTTCCTGTTTCTATTTCTTTAGCCTCTCTTATAATGCTGTTTATATGTCCCATTATTCTCTTTATAAACAATGAAACAAATATAGATAATAACAAAATAGCAATTAATCCTACCAATGAACTTATTAAAATTAATTCCCTGTTTGTAGCATATATTTCACTATCAAACATAGTCATAGCAATTATCCAATTCATAGACTTCATTCTGCAATAAGAACCTGTTCTTTTTTTATCCATATAAACATATGATAAAGTACCCTGTGTTAAATTATTATCAAATACTGTTTTATAATCCGGAACCACACTAGAACCTATTTGCTCATAAATATTATCCATTATATCAACCAAATTAGCATCTATTGCTAGTATTCTTCCTGTTTCTCCCAAAGCTATATCTGAAAAATAATTATCATGTATAAGTTTCCAATCTATTACAACAAGTATTGCTCCCAATAAATTTCCGTCTAAACTTTTTATAGCGCCGCCTAATATCAATGATTTATTTCCAGTATCTACTGAATCTATTATTTCCTCATCAAATGTATATTCAAAATTCTTAGATTCTAATATATTCCAAAAATTAGGCCTTGTATCAGCAATATTATTCCCTATAGAATTCCCCAAAGCATCAGCTATAATATCACCATTCAAATCTATTACTGCTATATTTATAGAATATTCATTAGCTCCATTAAATAGTGCTAAAGCATTCAAAGCATCAGCCTCTGTCTGTTCATTTCTATTTAAAAGTGAATTCATAATTGCTGGAGCAACAGAATAAGTCTTAGCTAAAGAAACCTGATCTATTAATATAGCATCAAATAATTTAGCATATGATTGTGCTGTATTAGCAAATCCTTCAAATCTACTTTTGCTTATGCCTTTATTGGCAAAAGTTACTGCTATGCTTAATATAATAAATATTATCAATATAGATATAAATGATATTATAGCAGGGACTTTGAAAGATAAACTATGTATCCTTTTCATATAAAACTCCAAATTATATTTATATCAAAAATCAATTTTTTAATTTACCTAAATGTGTTATTAAATATGATTTTTATTAAAATAGTAAAATATAATAATCCTTTATAGTTAATCGTTATTTTTTATTAATTTTATACCTTTTTTAATATAAAAAAATATTTTTTTATAAAAAAATAAATAAAAATTATATTTTTTTTCCACTTTTTAAAAAAGTTTTATATATTATTAGTATAACAAAGTTGATTTGTATCTAATTTTATAAATTTTTTCTTCATAATTTACCTTAATAGCGGATATAGTTTTATATCCGCTTATTTTTCCTGATTTATTTTTGATAAAAATGTATTATAAAATGAATGAAATAATAATAGAATACAAAAAAATTAAAAATATATACATAAGAGTAAAAACCGATTTAAATATATATGTTACAGCCCCAAAAAGAGTTACTAAAAAATACATATACGAACTCATAGAAAAAAGAAAAGATTGGATAGAAGAAAGAAAAGAAGCAATAAATAATAAAAACAGCTTTGATTTAAGTAAAAAAGAACTAGAAAGTGGAAATGAAATATATTATCTAGGCAAAAGCTATATGCTTAATGTATTAAAATGCCAAAAAGAAAATATAATTCTTGCAGGCAGAATGATGTATATGTATGTTAATATAAAAGATAAAGAAGAATATAAAAACAACGATATAAGAAAAAAACATATTCTTCTTGATACATGGTACAAAAAAGAGTCATTAAAACTATTCGACTCACTCATAAAAAAATACACTTCTATGATGAACTTAGAAATTAATACATTCACAGTAAAAAAATTGAAAAGCAAATGGGGTTCATGCGATACAATAAAAAAACATCTCACATTCAATTTAGAGCTTATGAAATACCCTATTTCTTCCATAGAATATATTGTGCTTCATGAATTAGCACATTTACTGCAGGCTAATCATAGCAAAAAATTCTATAATATAGTAAGTCTTTATATGCCTGAATGGAAAAAAGAGAAAAAGATTTTGGATACATTTTTTAATAATTTATAACTTAAAAAGTTGAAAAAAATATAAATTACACTATACTAAAGAAGCTTTTTATTTCATAATACAAAATTAATAATATATAATAATAGAGGTAAAAATAATGGATTATAATGAAAAGTTATATAATGTATTTTCCAGCGGAGAGCAGAGATTAGAATCATGGATGGCTGCTGTATTTACTAAAGAATATGATCATAATATGACAATTGAAGAATTCAGAGATATATTATCACAATCAGATGAATATATGGTATTAGAATTCAATGAAATAGAAGAATCAAAATTTATAAGAGATAAATCTAAATGGGAAGCATCTATTAAACTTCAGTATTTACCTATGGTTATGGATGAAGACGAGCATTCTTGCGGATGCGGACATGATGAAGGTGGATGTTGCCAAGATGATGAAGAGCATTCCTGTGGCTGCGGACATAATCATGATGATGAAGAACATTCCTGCAGATGTGGGCATAATCATGACGATGAGGAAGAAAATAATGATGAACTTAATTTTTATGTAGCTTTAGTTGATGCTTCAAGCGTTACTGAAAATGTTCCTGAAATATTTTCTGTAAACACTGTAAGGGAAGATGATTATAAAGAAGCATGTCAATGTAAATATGCTGTACATGTATCTACAATATTTGATAATCATCCGCTTACTGACTATCAAAGACAATTAAAATTATTAGACAGTTTAGTTCCTGAATGTTCTATATTTTTAGATATGTCATGCTATACAGCACATTCAGGAGATTGGCTTTCTTATACTTCAACTTTCGCTTTACCGCCTTCTTTGGATTATCTATACACTATACATGCGGTTTATGATGATGATAAAGACCCTAACAAAGTTGAATATTGGTTCCATACTCATGGACTTTACAGAGTCGGTTCTATAGAATTAGAGATAGTAGGCGTTGAAGATTCAAATGCTGCTTATGGAGCATTGCTTAATACTTGTGCAAAAATGTTTATAGAGAGAGGAGTGCCTGAAGCCGGATTTAAATTTAATCCCGCATATAACACTTATGTATGCTGGTTCCCTTGGCAGGAGGCTTTGAAGAAATTAAATATTGCCGATGATGTTACAGGAAGTGCAAAAGACAGAAATGACGGAGTACATAATACGCCTTCCGGTATTTTACTTGCTGTAGATGCTGATGGTAATTATCATTCTCTTGATTATTATAAAAATGAGCTTACAGATAACCCTATGTTTATGATGAGTTATTTTGAAACTTCTCTTATGAGAGAGGCTGCTTTTGAAAAATTAGAGTATTTCTTAGAATTATTAAATAAAAATAAAGGTGATGATAAAACTTCTTTCTTAGTAAAATTAGGATACGGCGAAACAGAAGAAAACCCTAATGATTTAGAGCATTTATGGTTTGATGTTCATGACTTCACTAATGGCGGATATTTTGATGCTACTTTAATAAATGAACCTTATAAAGATTTAGGTATGCATGAAGGCGACAGAGGAATGCATAGCATAGAAAGGCTTACAGATTGGGAAATATATTCAGAAGAAAATAACTATAATTCAAGAAATATATATTTATTATTTCAAGAAGAAGAGTAATTTTGAAAATTTTTAATCTAATTATAAAATTGTGAGTGTCTTATAGATTCTCACAATTTTTTTTATATATTATATCTTTATTAATTCATATAATCACTGTTATATCATAATTTTATATGAAAATATCATAAATAATCACTATTACTATGACTAAATTCAAAAAAATAGTTATTATTAGCTATATCTTTTTTTATATTTTTACTTAAACTTTTACAATAAGAATTCTATCTTAAGTACATTACATTAAAACGGAGAAAAGTATGGAAAGAGCATATATAAAAAACATAGCTTATTACGTGCCTGAAAGAATATTAGACAATAAATATTTTGAAAGCATATTGGACACTAACAATGAATGGATAATCACTCGTACAGGAATAGAAACAAGACATATGGCTAGAGCAGATGAAACTATTTTTGAAATGGGTTTGAATGCTGTTAGAAACTTAGAAAAAAAAGGTGTTGATTTAAAAGAAGTTGATACAATATTAGTACCTACTGTAACTAAAGATTATATATTCCCTTCTATGGCAGGACAATTGCAAAAAACATTAGGATTAAAACACTGCTTTGCTTTAGATTTATCTGCTGCCTGCTCTGGATATATATATGCATTAAACACTGCTACTTCATTAATAGAAAGCGGACAATGTAAAAATGTACTTATAGTTTGTAGTGAAAAACTTACTAAAGATATCAATTGGAAAGACAGAGGAACCGCTATTTTATTTGGAGATGCTGCTACTGCTTCATTGATAACAGCAAGAAATGACGGCAAAGGAATAATAGGAATGCATATGCAAAGCGAGCCGGATATGAGTATTGTACTTAATGGAGGAAGTGCTTGTCCTATAAAAGCTGATGATATAGAAGCTCCGGAATTTAAAATATATATGGATGGATCTGAAACTTTTAAAAGAGCTGTTACAGAATTTTCTAACAGTATAGATAAAGTTTTAGCAACTTCAGGAAAACAATTAAGCGATGTTAAATATTTTGTACCGCATCAGGCAAATTTAAGAATTATGCAGGCTGTAGCTAAAAGAATAGGTCTTCCTATGGAAAAAGTAAGCGTAGTATTAAATAAATTTGGAAACTGTTCTTCAACAAGTATAGGATTAGCTTTAACTGATGCTTTGGATAATAATAAAATCAATGAAGGCGATTTAGTTCTTCTTACAGGATTCGGAGGCGGATTCACTTGGGGATCTACTTTAATGATTTGGTAATTATAAGGCTTTGTATAATTTAATAGTTTTTGATAAGAGGATAGTATTTTTTAATGCTATCCTTTTTTATTACTATATAATAAACATCAAATAAAAATATTGACAGCAAAATACTTTTTAATATAATAAATATATGAAACTTGTTATTGAATTAAGCTCCGGCAATATTTAATCATTTTATTGTTTGGAGCATGCTAAAAAAACAGTATGCTATAGTTTTTTATAGTTATTAAAAATTATAAAATTTTTAATATGTTTTTAATTCAAGGAAAGTTTCATGTATTTAATAAAATTTTCATTTATTTTATTCATTTCAAATATATTACAATACTTATATAGTATTATAGATATAATATTTATTTCACATTTAGTTGGCGATAATGGCGTTATAGCATTAGGCAACTGTGCTTCTATAATGTTTATAATAACTTCTGTATCTTTAGGCTTATCAATAGGCGGTTCTGTTATAATATCAAAATATAAAGGGGCTGATAATAATATAAAATATAAACAAGCTATAGGAAGTTTATTATTTTTATCTTCATCATTGGCTTTTATAATTTCAATAATAGGTTTAATATTCTCAAAGCATATATTATCATTTATGAATATACCTAAAGAATCATTTAACTATGCTTATGATTATATAAAAATAATTTTTTCAGGAACATTCTTTATACTTATATATTCTTCTTTATCTTCTGTGATAAAATCAAGCGGAAGAGAAAAAGCCTCATTATATTTTATTATAATAGCTGCATTAGTTAATTTTTTATTAAACTTTTTGTTTTGTTATATATTAAAATTATCTGTAAAAGGTGCTGCATTAGCTACCGTAATATCTCAGGCTTTTTCATTTTTATTATCATTATATTATACAAGAAAATTATTAAGTTTTAATTTTGATATTAAAATAATAAAAGAGTTATTATTTATTTCTTTACCTTGTATATTTCAAATGCTTATAATAAATATATCATATTTTTTTGTTAATATAATGATGAATAAATATGACGCTCTTACTGGATTCACAATAGGCTTAAAAATAAATACTTTTATAGGTATGATTTCTTGGTCTATAGGAGAAGCTTTAAGTATAATTGTTTCAAAGAGTACAGGAGAAAAAGATTATATAAAAATAAAAAGCACAGTTAAATTTGCTATATTCTTCAATATTACCGCTACAGTAACAGCAATAATATTTATACATCTATTCGTTAAAAATATAATCAGCATTTTCTACAGCGGGGATGAAAAAGTTATCAATGATATAATATTTTATTTAAAAATATGTGCTTCATTTAATGGCATTACTTATGCTTTGATGTATATATTAGATAGTTTTTTGATAGGCATTCAAAAGTCATATTTAGCTTTTATTAATTCATTTATAGATTCTATAATATTTAAAGTGATAATATCAAAAATATTAGAAATACATATAGGCTATTTAGGAATATATATTTCTATGGTTATATCAAGTATTATTCCTGCTTTAATAGGCATTATTTATTTATGCATCTTTATTAAAAAATATATAAATAATTGAATTATTACAATTTTGTGATAAATTATCATTATAAAAATATGATTGGAGTTACATATGTTAAAAGATATAAGAAGTAAACTGCTTATTATAATATTAATAAGTTTAGTTATTGGTGCTATACTTGGTATAATAGTTTCATCTTCTGCATCAGAAGCAACAACAGCAAAATTAATATCTATAGCAGACCCTATTGGTAATTTGTTTGTAAGATTATTAAAAATGATAGTTATGCCTGTAATTATTTTTACACTCATAAGCGGTGTTGCAAGCATATCGCCTAAACATTTAGGAGTTGTAGGAATAGCAATATTAGCATTTTATATGATAACTTCTGTATTCGCATCTATATTAGGTTTAGCAGTAGGAAATATTCTTAATCCGGGAATGGGATTAGATTTGAATAATGCTGCCGCTGTTACAAAAGAATTCGTAAAGCCTAATTTAATTGATACACTTCTATCAATAGTACCTACAAACCCTTTTGCTTCATTTGCTAAAGGAGACGGAGATGTTTTACCTACTATATTATTTTCAATTTTCTTCGGAATCTCATTAGCTTTTTGCCGAGATAATGAAAAAACAAGAGAAAGTGCTGATATAGTATATAAGTTCTTTGAAGGATGTACACAAATTATTATAAAAATCGTAGGCTGGATAATGTTCTATGCTCCTATAGGTGTTTTGGCATTAATATTTTCTGTATTTGCTAAAAATGGATCACAGGCATTCGGACAATTATTAAAAGTTACATCTACTGTTTATATAGGATTAATATTACAATTACTTTTGGTATATACTATAATAAATATATTATTCAAATTAAATCCTATAAAATTTCTCAAAGATATTTCAGAAGCTTGCTTTACAGCATTTGTTACTCGTTCTTCAAGCGGTACATTGCCTATATCTATGAAGATTGCTGATGAAAAAATGGGAATACAAAAAG
This sequence comes from Brachyspira suanatina, assembly GCF_001049755.1. Taxonomy (NCBI): domain Bacteria; kingdom Pseudomonadati; phylum Spirochaetota; class Spirochaetia; order Brachyspirales; family Brachyspiraceae; genus Brachyspira; species Brachyspira suanatina. Next base: position 481,260 of record NZ_CVLB01000002.1, read on the forward strand.
GAGTTTATAGTTTTACATTACCTTTAGGCGCTACTATTAATATGGACGGTACAACAATATATTTAGGTATTTGTGCTATATTTATCGCTAATGCCACAGGAAACTTTTTAAATTTCTCTTCTGAAATAACAATAATAACAGTATCTGTATTAGCATCTATAGGAACTGCCGGAGTACCTGGAGCTGGTTCTATAATGCTTTTAATGGTTCTTAATTCTATAGGACTTGATATCAACAGCAATCCTAATATTGCAGCAGCATATGGTATGATACTTGGAATAGATGCTTTATTAGATATGGGAAGAACTGCATTAAATATATCTGGTGATTTATGTGGTACAGCTGTTGTTGCAAAACTTACAAATCAAATGGATATGAGCAAGTGGAAATAAGTTTAATATATAAAAATTAGATAACTTTATAAAATATAATCAGATTAACACTACAGAGGGCAGCAAGTATAATTAAATTTTAAAACTTAATTATATTCCTGCCCTTCACTTTTTATAATTATATTTCATAAATAAAAATTGATGCACTGAAAATATATAAATATGCTCCGCAATTTTTATTGTATATTTAATTAAAGATTAATTGACTATAGCTTTTATTATAAATAAAAATTAATTAACTATAGCTTCTTTGAATCTGAAATCTATTCTATGAGTTTGATTTTCCTGATTCTGCAATGTCTTTAATATAGCAGCTAAATCAACAAACTTCTCAGTTTTCACATACTTTTCTAATATCACCTGCACCTGATAGCCTCTGGGATAAAGTATCAAATCATCTCCATAAGCATTAATCTCTGATATGAGATTGTATATTTCATTATGATTAGTTTTTAAATCATATATAACTGATGAAAGATATTTAGAATAATCATTTTCTACCATTTTGTTTGTAGGATTGATAGTTAATCCTGTTATATAAGGTACATCATAATTATGAATAATATTATCTTTTATAATATAGCCGTCATCTGTAATTTCATATATTCCGCTGCTTGACTCTAATAAAAATAATGTGCCTCTTTCTACTACATTGATAATAAGCAGATCTGGAAAAGAAGTTTTTATACTTTCTACTTGAAGTCTAGGATTATTTTCTATGTCCGACTTTATCTCTTTTTTAGGTATATTAAACATGCTTATGTTATTATACTTTGATAATCCGGCTTCTTCCATTATATCTATAGCATTTAAAACTTCTAATCCTCGTATTTCTACTCTTAATATTCTAGTTTTATTTATAACAACAACAAAACACAATATTACAATGGCCGAAGCAAAAAAGATAATTATTTTTTTTATTATATTTTTCTGCTTATCGCTAAGTTTATTTTTTTTAAGCTTTTTTCTAAGTTTATTATCTTTAAAATCTTTCATTATAATATCAGCTTTTTAAAGTTTAATTATTAATTAACAGCGCAGCCTGCATCGAAACCTTTTTCTGTAGTCATAAGAGAAAGAGTCTCGCCATTATCAGCTAGTAGAAGCATACCATGAGAAGTAACGCCTCTGAATTTTTTAGGCTTCAAATTAGCTAAATAAAGTACTGTCTTTCCAACCATCTCTTCAGGCTTATAATATTCAGCTATAGAAGAAACAACAACTCTCTGCTCTCCTCCGCCAATATCGAGTACAAATTTAAGAAGCTTATCAGCATTTTCTACCTTTTCAGCAACTAATATTTTAGCAGTTAATAATTCTAATTTATCAAAATCTTCTTTTTCTATATTAGGCTTATGCTTATCTTCTTTAGGAGGATTAACCTGCTTTTTATTCTCTTCAGCAGAAGCACCTATTTCTTTTTCTATATCATATCTATTGAATAAAGGCTCGCCTTTTTCAATTTTTATTCCAGCCTTTAAAGAACCCCATTGCTTAGCAGTATCCAAAGGAACACTGTCGCCAAGTCCTAATCTATTAAATACTTTTTTAGGTGTTTCAATAAAAAATATCTGTAAATATGCAGTTACTATATAGTATACTTGGAAAGAGATATACATTACATTGGCTAAATGATCCTTTTTAGTTTCATCTTTAGCCAAATTCCAAGGAGCGCTCTCCTCTACATATTTGTTAGTCATTCTTATAACTTCCCAAATATATGATAACGCCTCATGGAACTTAAAACTATCCAAAGCAGATTCAACATTAGCATCAAGAGTAAGAACCATTTTCTTTAATTCTTTTTCTCTATCTCCGTAAACGCTTTCAACCTCATCAGGAAGAATATTATTAAAATATTTTCCAAGCATAGTAGTTATTCTATGCCATAAGTTGCCATAATCATTAGCTAAGTCGCTGTTTATTCTCTTTAAGAAAAGCTCTTGAGAATAATAACCGTCAGAACCGAAATTAATCTCTCTCATAAGGAAATATCTTAAAGCATCAACACCATACTTATCAATTAAAGTATTAGGATCAACAACATTTCCCCTACTCTTACTCATCTTTTTACCGTCATCAAAAAGCACCCAGCCATGTCCGTATACTTTTTTAGGAAGAGGTATATCAAGCATTTTAAGCATTATAGGCCATATAATAGCATGGAAACGTACTATTTCTTTTCCTACAAAATGTACATCAGCAGGCCAATACTTTTTATATAATTCATCTTGTCCCTCTTCAGGATATCCTAAAGCTGTTATGTAATTAGACAAAGCATCAATCCATACATATATGCTATGCTCGCTGTCAACAGGACAAGGTATACCCCATTGCAATCCCTTACGGCTAACCGCTAAATCCTCAAGTCCAGGAAGTAAGAAATTTTTAAGCATTTCATTTTGTCTTTCTTTAGGCTCTAAAAACTCCGGATGTTCTTTGTAATAGTCTATTAACCATTGTCCGTATTCTGAAAGCTTAAGATAATAACATTCTTCTTCTTTATATTCTAATTCTTTTTCACAGTCTGGGCAGTAGAATTTACCGTCATCTTTTTTTACAACCTGACTTTCAGTGAAAAATGCCTCATCGCTTACACAATAAAGTCCTTTATATGAACCTTTGTAAATATATCCTTTATCATAAAGAATTTTGAATATTTTCTGTACTCTTCTTTCATGATAATCATCAGTAGTTCTTATATAATGACTATAATCAATATGAAGTCTTTTCCATAACTCTTTTGTGGCATTAACTATATTATCAACATAAGCTTTTGGAGTAGTTCCTGCTGCCTCTGCTTTCCTTGCTATCTTTTCGCCATGCTCATCAGTACCAGTTAGAAAATAAACATCATATCCCATTATCTTCTTATATCTAGCCATAGTGTCTGTAGCTATAGTACAGTAGCAATGTCCTATATGAAGATAATCTGAAGGATAGTATATTGGAGTTGTAATATAAAACTTTTTATCTGTCATCTGTATGCCTCCATTTAGTTATGAAAAAATTATATTTAAAAACAGAATCATTATACTAAAATTAGGTATTTTTGTAAAGTTAAAAAATTTATGATTATTACTTATAATAGGTTATTTATTTTTTTATGTTTACTTTACAATTGTCCAATAAATATGAATATAATATTTACAATTATCTATATATACGCAGTTTATGTAAACTAATGATAACATTTTTTTACATATATAAAAAATTATATAATAATTATAATTCAATAATATTACTAAATTCATTTTTTAACAGTTTATTATCTATAATAAATATATTCTATTTTTTATAGAATACAAAAAGTTACGGAGCGATTATTTTATGAAAAGAAGACATTCCATAAGATTTAAAATGCCATTGACTATAAGCATAATAACTACAATATTTTTGATTATTACTATTATTGTATTATCCTATAGATCATTTGTCGGAGTAAGCAAGACAACATTTTCAGGTTTTTCAAGCACAATAGAAGGATATAAATCAATGATGGATTCTTGGCTTTTTGAAAATAAAACACTTATAAAAACTTATGCCATTACTCCTGCTGTAATTAATTATCTATTAAACATCTACAGTACTAATGCAAATATACAATTAAATGAAACTTTAAATAAATTTGAATCTATAAACAATTTCTCTTTAGATATAGGACTAACAGATACGAACGGAAATATATTAGATACGGCAAAACATGCTGCAATAGGAAAAAATATACAGGAATTAAGACCTGGTATATGGGATAATTTCAAGCAAAGCAATTATGATGTAGCTTATGGAACTAAAATATTAAAATCAATTGCTGATGATAAATGGTCATTAGCTTTAATATCAGGAGTTAGAGATGCAAATAATAACTTAATAGGAACAATTTATATGCTCATAAATTGGGAAGAGTTTGTAAATTCATTAAAAAAATTAAAGTTAGATGAAACAGGAAGATTATTTGTTTTGGATAATGATGGAATTATAGTAGCAGATACTTATGATTATATAAATGAAAATGGTAAAGCATATTTCAATTTAATAAAAAAAGATAATAAACCAAATGGCATAATAACATATAAACTAAACAACAATACTTCAAGAACAGCAGTATATTCAAAGATGGAGCAGCTGCCTTGGACTTTGACTATGGCTATGGATAATAAAATCATATACAAAGAAAATATAAGAATGATTAGAATAGCTATAATAGTATGTATATTATCTATAATTTGTATAAATACATTCCTAATTTCGTATATAAAGAAAACTATGTCTCCTTTAGACAGTATAATGAAACAGGCTCAAAATATATCAGAAGGCTATATAAATGTTAAAGAAATAAAAAAAGAGAGAAAAGATGAATTTGGAAAACTAGAAAAAACATTTAATATAATGAGCGAAAAATTATCTGAAGTTATAAATGAAGTAAATGAAGCATCCAAAGAAATATTATCATCATCTCAAAATATGTTGGAAAGCAGCAGCGAATTATCATCAAGAACGGAATCTCAAGCCTCTAGTTTAGAAGAAACAGCAGCAAGCATAGAGGAAATAGTTTCTACTATACAATCATCTACAGAAAATGCAGTTAATGGTAAAGGATATGATGAATGAATCTATAAACTATATAGGAGAAGCCGCTGAAATAATCACTGAAACATCTGCAAATATAGAAGAAGTTTATAAATCAAGTGAAAAAATAAAAGATATAACAAAAATAATAGAAGATATAGCATTTCAAACTAATATACTTGCACTTAATGCATCAGTAGAAGCAGCTAGGGCTGGAGATCAAGGAAAAGGGTTCGCTGTAGTAGCAAGCGAAGTAAGAAATCTAGCACAAACTACTCAGGCTTCTGTAAAAGATATAACTAATTTAGTTGATAATACAGCACAGCAAATTGATAATGCTACACAAACTGCAAGAAAATCTCAGGAATTATTTGAAGAACTTCAAAATAAAGTTAGAGAAACTTCTAATTTGATGGAAAGCATATCCCATACAGCATTAGAACAGCAGGAAGGAGTTAATCAAATAAGCACAGCAATAAACAGTATGGAAAGTGCCACAACTCAGAATGCATCTTTAGCTGTAGACTCTAATAATTTATCTAAAAATCTTTTCGGCAGAGTAGAAAAACTTCAGCAAAGCATATCATTTTTCAAATTATCTTAAATTAGGAATATAATAAAAAAGCAATGGGCGTTATAAATGTCTATTGCTTTTTATATACATAAAATATTTTTATATATTGCATAATACACATTTCAATATACTATAAAATTTAGATTTTTAATAATTTTAACATATTCAAATAAGAATAAAGAAATAAAATTTTTAAGTTCGTCAACTATTCGCCTATACCCATTGGGTACGCTTCGCGGAGGCTTTCCGCACAGTATTGCAAATCATTATGGATAGCCAACTATACGTGCGGCTGATTACTTATTATTCTACAAAATTAATAATTTATCTTACTTGTAAAACATGTTTAACCAATATAAAATAATATTTTATATTATAGAAAAATATTATTTACATTCATAAATAACTAAAAATTGACAAAATGTAGTTGTTTAGGTATGATAAAAACATTAATTTATATATTAATATAAGAACCTTCTTTAGCAAAGGCAAGCTGTAAATCAATTTCTTCTTTTTTAAGGAAAGCCATTAACTTATTATGTATTAAATCTATTTGGGCATCTGTTCTTTCCTGATTATGATGATGAAGTATGACATAAGGCACATCAGCATCGAGTCCTACCTGAATAGCATCATTTAAAGTAGAATGTCCCCAGCCTACATGTCCGTTATAATATTCGCTTTTTGTATATTCGCCTTCTATGATAAGAACATTAGCTCCCCTTACAAAGTCTATTAATCTTGCATGAAGCAAATCAGCATTATGATTGTAATGTGAAAGCGAAGGATGCTGTGCATGAAGACGCTTTTTATAAGGTTCATGATCTGTAAGATATATAACAGTTTTATTGCCTGAAGTTATTTTATATGAAAGAGTATGGCAAGGATGATTAACCCACATACTTTCTATAACCATATTTCCGAATGTTATCTTTTTGCCTTCATAAAATGCTTCAAATTTAAGATTAGCCGCAAATTGCTCTAAATTAACAGGGAAATAATCTTTAGCAAGTATATTGTTTATAGTATCATACATTTCTGTAGAAGAATCTTTCGGACCATAAATTGTAAAGCTGTATTTATCCGAAAAGAAAGGAGCAAAAAAAGGTATTCCTATTATATGATCCCAATGGAAATGAGTTAATAATATTATACTTTCTGTTTTTTCTGATTTTAAAGCATAATAACTTGCATTCTTTAATCCGCTTCCGGCATCTAATATTATATAAGTACCGTCATCATCTATCACTTGAATGCAAGATGTATTTCCACCATATTCACTAAAACTACTACCTGGGGTTGGTATAGATCCTCTGCTTCCAAGAAATCTTACTTTCACAAATACACCTTAAATTATATTTATATATATATCATAATACAATAATAAAAAAAAATCAATCTTATTTAAATTTTATAATAATAATAATACATTTTATAAGTTTATTTTTTTAAAACTATACGGCTTTTTTATATACTTGTATTATTATAGCATAAAGTTTATAATATAGATATAATCATATAAAAGGCATTAAAAAATAATGAGTATATTAAAAATCATATCTTGGAATGTAAATGGAATAAGAGCAGCATACAAAAAAGGTTTGGTAGATTTTATAAAAAAAGAAAATCCGGATATAATATGTCTTCAGGAAACTAAAGCTTTTGAAGAACAGCTGCCGGAAGATCTAAGAAATATAGAAGGATACGAACTTTTCATTAATCCTGCTGATCCTGAAATAAAAAAAGGATACAGCGGTGTTGCAATATATACTAAATTAAAACCAAATAAAGAAATTAAAAATAAATTAGGAAGTAAATTCTCAGACAGAGAAGGAAGAATATTGTCATTAGAATTTGATGACTTTACTATATTTAATGTTTATTTCCCTAACGGCGGAAAATCTGAAGAACATTTTCAGTATAAACTTTCTTTCTATGATGAAATAACAAAACATCTAAGTAAATTAAAAAAGAACACTAATGTAATATTATGCGGTGATATGAATATCGCACATGAAGCTATAGATTTGGCAAGACCTAAAGAAAATGAAAAGAGTATAGGTTTTCTTCCTGAGGAAAGAGAAAAAATAACTGAATTTTTAAATAAAGGCTTTACAGATACATTTAGAATGTTTGTTAAAGAAGGCGGACATTACAGCTGGTGGGATATGAAAACCAGATCACGTGAAAAGAATGTGGGCTGGAGAATAGATTATTTCTTTGTTAATAATGAAATGGCTCCTAATATAAAAAGGGCTGATATATTAACGGATGTTATGGGAAGCGATCATTGCCCTATACTTATTGAATGGGATAAACAATAAAGCTATAAATAAAAAACTGCTTGATTTTTTAAAGTTTTATAATATATTAAAAATTGTTAAATATGGTTCTATTTTCATCTTATTAAAGGAGTTTGCATGGTTCGTACAATCATTGAGGATAAAACGGCTATAATAAATATAGAAAAAAATATAATATCTGAAAATGTAGATATATTAGAAGAAAAATTAAATTTTATTAAAAATGCTGGTGTATTAAACTTGATATTTGACTTTCATAATATAGAATATATGTGCTCATCTGCTTTAGGACTTATTGCCTCAGCATTGAGAATATCCGGAGAAAATGGGGGAGTTGTTTATTTTTGTTCTTTAAGCAAACAATTAAAATCATTATTTGAAGCTACTAAGTTTTTAACTATAGTAAATACCGCTGATAATATAGATGAGGCTCTTAAAAATATTAAATAATATACAGGAAATATATGTTAATAGAAACAATTAGATTTATATACTATTTATTAATGCAGACTTTAAGACTTTATTCTTTTATATGGTTTGTATGGATTATATTAAGCTGGCTTCAGGCTTTCGGAGCTATGCATTTAGATTATTATAATCCTATAATAAACTTTTTCTATCAAATAACTGACGGAATTATAGATAAAATATTTGGAGGAAGAAGGCTTATTGTTGGAGTTCTGGATTTATCTCCATTAGTGTTTCTTTTAGTTCTTCAATTAGTTGTTCCTATGATACTTAGAATAGTATTTCAATTTTTATTAAACATAATTGCTAGGGTATAGAGTATATTATGAGCTCCTTAGATGAAATAAGTAAATATATTGATGACGGCGATTACAGAAAAGCCATAGAAGAGTTGGATCTTATTATATCAAGAGAACCGGATAATGCTAGAGCTTTTTATATGAGAGGAAAATCGGCATTTATAGAACTTCAAAATGAAGAATTCGATAAAAATAAATATGATGCCAGAAGAGCTTTGATATATGCCACTATAGAATATGATCTTAATAAATCAATAGACATAGATCCTAATATAATTGATGCATACAGAGGATTAATGTATCTTAACAGAGATTTAAAAAATGTGGATAAAGAAAGAGAGTATGCACAAATACTTTTTGAAAAAGATAATACAGCTTATGATGCTCTACTAATACTTGCAAGCAGCTATTTAAATAATGGAGAAAATGAGGCAGATTTTCATCAGGCTATAGGATATTATGATGATTTTATACGCCATGTAAAGCCTGAAAACAGCAAAGTAGCAAGATTTGAAAGAGGACTTTGTTATTATAATCTTAATATACTCACAAAAGCAGATATAGAAGCCAATAAGCTTATTTATGATTTTCCTTTTTATGATGATGCTTATTTTCTTAAAGGTATAATACTTGCTAAAAACGGCACAAAATCTGAATTTTATGATGATGCTATATTCTTTTTGGATAGAGCTGTAGAATTAAACGCATCAAATTATAATGCAATATATGAAAGAGCTGAATGGTATTTTAATAAAGAAAATTACAGAAAAGCTATAGAAAATTATAATGAACTCTTAAAACATAATAATAAATATAGATTAAATGCTTTACTTGGTAAGATTCAGGCATTGCATGATTTGATTATAGAAAATGAAAATGAAAATTATCCTGACAGTCAGGAAGAAGGAAAAGATTTAGCAGAAGTTTTTTATTTATTGGATAAAGTTATAGACGTAATAGGAATAAAAAGTCTTCAGTATAGATATTATAGAGGAAACTTATATGCTTATCAGGGCGAAATAAAAAAAGCTATAGCAGAATTTAAAAAAATATTAAATGAAAATAAAGAATCATGGATTTATGAAAAAATCGCAGAATTATATCATAATTATGCTAAAAATGATGATGATTATAGAGAGGCTTTGAAGTATTTATCTCATATAGATAAGATTGAATATAAATATTCTACTTATTATTTATCAATATTTTCTAATTATGAAATAAAAAATTATGAGGCAGCTGCACAATTATGCAGAGAATTCTTTGAATATGTAAATGATAATGATGATGAAATATATTATATAAGATTTATATATGCACATTCTCTTCAAATGATAGGCTCTAATGACTATAAATTAATACTAGATAATTTCAAAATATGTTTAAATAGTAATCTTGATAAAGCTCCTATATACAGATCTATCGCTAAAATAATGCTTTACAATATGCCTAATGAATATATTAATGAAGGCATACAAATGTTAAAAAAAGCTTTAGAATTAAATGATGCAATATCATATCATATATATGCTAAAGAATTATTTTATGGAGATATCATAACACCATATCCTGAATTAGCTATTTCTATGGCAAATATAGCATTTGATATAGATAATACCTTGGAATGTGCTTTAACTGTTATAGGAAAAGCATATGAATTAGGACGCGGAGTAGAACAGGATGATTTTAAAGCTTTTGAAACATATAATAGAGCTATAACAATATGCCAAAATAGTAATTCTAAATGCTCATGCTCAAATGGTCTTATAGCTCATTGTTATTATAAAGCAATAGGAGTAGAGAAAAATGAAGAAATGGCTTATGATATAATAAAAAAAACTGTTGATGCTTTGGGGAATAATTCTCATGATTATGTAGCATTATTATATTCATACTTTGCTCTAAATAATATAGAAGGATTTGATTTAGTTACTTCTTTAACATTATTTGAAAATATAGAAAATTATTCCAATAACATATATATCATAATGACATTGAAAAGAATATACAAAAAACTAGGAAAGCATAATGATGTAAGAAGAATGGCTAAAATGGAAAAGAAAGCATTGGAAAATACAGGCGAATTAAACTTAAATTATATAAGAAAATACATTAAAAATTTCAATAACTTCTACCCTATTCTAAATAGATATTTTACGCTTTGACAAAAAAATATATTAATAGTATTATAAACATATAAAAATTAAAAAGAGGTAATAAATATGATAAACAAAACTATGAGTATAGGTGAAATTATACAAATCTTTCCAGATTCTGTAGAAATAATGATGGGCAGAGGACTTCATTGCGTAGGCTGTCATGTTGCAAGTTGGGAAAGTCTAGAAGAAGGATGCCGCGGACATGGTATGAGCGATGAGCTTATAGACAGTTTAGTAAAGGAAATTAATGATAAATTTGAAGCTAGCAAATGATTTTTATATCAAAAAATAAGAGATAGTAAGTATAATAATTACTATCTCTTTTTAATAACTATATTATATGTTATTTTCCGTCTTTATATTCTCTGATTATTCCCCTAACCCTTATTGTAAGTCCGTAAACTTTCTGTTCTGCAATAATAACATCTAAAGGAACCTGATTATATTTATCTTTAGCAATCAAAGCATCTGTACCATATTTATCTTTTTCATATATTCTTACAGTAGATAATTTATCTCTCTCTAACTTAGTCTTTAAATCTTCTCCATTTTCTATAGTAAATCTTATATCTTTTTTAACATTCTTTCCCTCAAGCCAATTCACTTTAAACGTACCAATATTTTTATCAACAAAACGCATAAAGAATACAAGTGATAAAGCATCAAAAGCCATACCCTCAAACTCTATTTTCTCATCAACTGTTCTTTTATCATTGAATAAATAATAATTATTAAAAAAAGTTAAAGATTCTTTATTAGTCCAATCTCCTTCTGAAGTATCTTTCTTTAAAATGATAGGCTTAAAATCATTAGTACTTACCCATGCTTCAAATATATCACTTACTTTATAAAGTAAATTAGCCGCTCCTGTAGTGTAAACATGAGCATATAAATGATAAGCAGGTATTCCGTTAACATTACTTATAGCAAGTACTTTTGCTTCAAGCATACCAACCTTTCCACTTATATTAAATTCAGGGACTTGTGCTAAAACATCATACTTTATATATTCGCCTACTTTAAATGTCTGATTGTATCCGAAAACTATATTAGAAATCAATGCCATTATTATAAAAATATACTTCTTCATAATACAAGATATCTCCTTATATTAAAATATAAAATTCTTACATATTATATATACTGAAAAATCGAACTTTTGTCAAAGAATTTTTACATTTTTTTATTGCATTTGCAAATATAAATTTACTTATATCTGCCCGCCCTTTAGACTTATTATTTTATTTTGAAATTTCTGTTTTTCTCTTCTTTTAATTATCTAATTAGAAATCAAAGCACCCACCCAAGATTTATTTAAATTTGATGCTTCCAAAACCGCACGCAGAATAAAATTTTAAATATAAGATGATTTTGAATTATAATTTAAACAATAAATAAAAGTCCGTACACCGTGCGTTAAATGCATTTTAAATCTAATCAAAACTTGGGTGGGCATCATTTTTTCAAATAAAGCAAAATATATAAATAAGGCTGTAATTTGAAATGAAAGCAGAAAACCTAAAGGGCGGGATTTATAGAAAAATCTTTAAATTAAAAAGTTTGGAAGTTTTTATCTTGCAATAGTATTTTTTTAATATATTATATTGTAATTAATTTAAGGTTTAATTTTTATGGCTATATTTTTACTCATAGGAGTTATGGCATTATCCGCTTCGGCAATATTCGTTAAACTAGCTAATGCCCCCTCATCTATAATAGCATTTTATAGAATATTTATATCATTTTGTTTTATATCAGTTATAACCATATCAAAGAAATCTTCAAGAAAAGAACTTTTATCTATTAGTAGGAAGGAAATAATACTTTCTATAATATCAGGACTTTCTCTGGCACTTCATTACTTTTTATGGTTTCAATCATTAAGCCTTACATCGGTTGCAAGTTCTACAGTGATAGTAACATTGCAGCCATTATTCGCATTCGTAGCAGGACATTTCTTTTTTAAAGAGCAGTATTCTAAATTAGCTATTTTGGGATTTGTTATAGCAGTTATGGGTTCTGTAATAATAGGCTGGGGAGATTTTCAAATAAGCTCAAAAGCATTGCTTGGAGATTTTATAGCTTTTATATCGTCAGGACTTATAAGCACATACTTTATCATAGGACAATATACTAGAAAAAGATTATCAGCTTTAACTTGGATTAGCTTAACTTATTTTAGCGCCTTTATATTCTTAGGAATTTTATCATATATAATGAAGATACCTTTTATAGGATATTCATTGAATACTTGGATTAATATATTAGGCATTACATTCATATCTACAATGCTAGGACAGGTAATATTTACTTGGCTTTTAAAATATTTCTCAGCAACTATAATATCTATGACTATATTAGGCGAAGCTGTAGGAACTTGTATATTAGGATATTTCATACTACATGAAAGTATCAGTTTTAAGCAGTTTGTAGGAATAGCTGTTATATTAATAGGTATAGGTTTATTTTTATGGGAAAAGAGAAAAACTATTTCTCAGTAAATTTTTGATTTAGATATTTAACAACGGAGTTTTTTATGGCAATGAAAAAAGATAATATTAATAATAATGAAGAAAAAATACATCAAAAACCTTTAATGGAAGAACTTTATAAAGATGAGCTTGAAGCCTTAAAAAATGAGGATAAAAATAGTAAACCAAAAAATTGGAACCTATCCCCTCAGGCTGTAAGAGATTTTATATTGGGTAAAAAATTAAAAAGCGGTGTAGAAATAAAAAGAAAATTCTATGGAGATGATGCCTTAGTAGAAAGAGCAATAATAACATTGGCAGGAAACAGAGGATTAATGCTCGTAGGAGAACCGGGAACAGCTAAAACTATGCTAAGCGAATTATTATCAGCAGCTATAAGCGGAAACAGCACTATAACAATACAGGGAACAGCAGGAACTAATGAAGATAATATAAAATACTCTTGGAATTATGCTATGCTTTTTGCAAAAGGTCCTGTAGAAGAAGCCCTTATACCTTCACCTGTTTATATAGGTATGAATGAGGGAATAATAACAAGATTCGAAGAGATTACAAGATGTCCTTTAGAAATACAGGACTCGCTTATAAGTATATTGAGCGATAAAATTATGAATATACCAGAGCAGAACAGAGTACTATTTGCAAATGCCGGCTTTAATATCATAGCTACAGCCAATACTAGAGATAAGGGTATCAATGAAATGAGCAGCGCCTTAAAAAGAAGATTTAATTTTGAAACTGTTGAGCCTATAAAAAATCCTAAACTTGAAGGTGAAATAATAACTAATCAATGCAAAACTTTATTAGATCTTGCAGATATAGATATTGATATTGAGTATGATGTTGTAGATATACTTGCCACTACATTTAATGAGCTTAGAAGCGGAAAGAGTTTTGAAAATGCTAAAATACAGGAATTAAACTCTGTTATGAGTACCGCTGAAGCTGTATCCGTTTATTATCAGTCAGCACTTCATTCTTATTATTATGGCGATAAAAATATCAAAATGGATACTATTGTAGGAAACTTAATAGGAAGCGTTGCTAAAGAAAATAAAGATGATTTACCAAAATTAAAAAACTATTTTAATAACTCTGTAAAAATAAAAGCTGAAAAATATGGTAAAAAATGGAAAGACTATTATGAAAGCAGAAACCTTATTAAATAATTTTAATATTATAATCTATTAATGATAAAAAATTAAAACAATATTTTTTATATACCTATATTTCACAAAATAAATAATTATATATTGAATAAATTTTAATATATATTTATATTTCAAACTTTTTATACTTAATATCAAAGTTTAATTTGTATAACTATACCTAAATACATATATTAATATAATTAAAGTACAAATTAAATATAGATGATAATATTTATTGAAAAAAAATATATATTATTGTTATTATATAAAAATTTTTGTATTTTTTATAGAATTTTAAAAAAATTTTTATATAATAATATTTATATATAAAAATTTAGGAGAAAATAAAAATGAAAAAGTTTTTATTAACTGTAATGGCTATTTTAACAATAGCTAGCGGATCAGTGTTTGGTATGTATGGTGCAGACAATACTTGGCTGTTCTTCCTCATACATGGCAACCAGTTAAGAGCTAGAATGAACCAAGTAGGATTCACTCTAGGCAACGGCACTATTAAAGGTACTTTCGGTTTCAAAGCTAATACACTTATTAACGGAAGCATCTTAAATACAGGCAATAAAAATGACAGAAATCCACTAGAAGCTACTATTTCTGCTGGTATAGGTTATACTGGAGACGGTTTCGGTGTTGGTGTAGGTTATAACTATACTTATACTGATCCAAATAATTCTATCCAAACTAAAGCTACTAAAGGAATAAATACTCATACACCTGTTATTACATTCAATGCTGTTAATAATAATTTAAGAGTGGCTATACCTGTAAGCATAGCAGTAGAAAAAGATATAGGTAAATCAGGTAATATAGATAGAAAAGATTATTTAGGTTTAAGCATACCTGCACAAATAAGATATTATACAGGAATAGATGCTTTCAACTACATAAGATTTGAATTCAATTACGGATTGAATCAATATAATGGAGTAGATGCTGCTGGTAAAACTGATAAATATACCGCACAATCTATAAGTTTCCAATTAAGACTTCATTTCTTGAACACAGTTATAAACAATGTAACTGTAAACCCATTCTTAAGAGTTGATTTTGGATCTACGGTAGGTGCTAAAGGTAAATTAGTTGATGGTAGTTTATTACCTGGCGGTTTCGATCAAAGATACACAGCTTGGGCTGCAAAAGGTTGGAGAGAAGCTACAGCCGGCGAAACAGCTTATGACAGAGAATCTTATGACTTAAAAATCATACCTAGCGTATCTTTAAGCGTTAATACTGACTATGTTAATTTAATATTTGAACCTGGTTTAGGATATAGAGTACTAGATGACGGAATTAAAGGAAGTGCTCTTACACATACATTATACTGGCAGGCTTATGGAGAAATCTATATAAGACCTGTTCAGGATCTTGAATGGTATTTTGAAATGGATGTTAATAACGGAGTACCTAAACTTCAAGGTAATGGTGTTAGCGGTGTACCTATTGTATTCGGTGCTAATACAGGTATAACTTGGTATTTACCTGCTTTACAATAATAAGTAATAACAGAAATAACTGATTTTTATATTAGGGGGCTTCATTAAAAAGCTCCTTTTTTTATTACAAAATAAATACAATTTAGTTTATTAATTTAATATGTATATAAATTTCATAAAAAATATACTAAATAAAATTTAAAATTTCATAAAAAATAATAACCGTACAAAAAATTATTATTTTAACGAATTTCAAAAGAATATGGAAAGCGGTACGAGTTTCAAAATTTCCACTAACCGACATAATAAAAAATCTAGTATGCTTAAAAAACATACTAGATTTAAAACAAAATCAATTTTTAAAAATCTCGAAAATAATAAGAGCAAATAAAAAGTTTTTTTACAACTTTTTTAATATAAATCTGAGCATATCTTTTAACTATCCATCAGTTAAAAAAATAACAAATCAATACAACATAAATTTATTTAAATCATTTGAAAACAAATCAAAAAAATATTTATGCGGAGCAGTGCTATGACTACAGAAACACCAAAAGTAAAAAGCGAATACTTAATAGCAACGTACGGCGATGCTATGCTTGACAGAGGCTTTACCTCTATACCGAATACATTAATTTATTACAGAAAAAGACTAGGACTTACTGCAAGCGAGTTTGAGTTTATAATTGCTGTAATGAGTTTAAATTGGAAAGAAAATGGAGAGATAAGAGACAAGGATATTAATCCAGCTTCAAGAGGATATTACAGACAAAGAAAAAGTTTATTGCTGAAAGGCTATCTAACTTTTTCAACTAGAAATATCTATAAAGACAATAGATTCTGCGGAACAGGAACGGTATATAATTTTGCAGGATTAAAAAAAGCCATAGAAATGCTAGTTGAAGAAGACAGAGCAATACGCAATATGGATGCGCCAGTTGAGCAGAAATATGACGAGCCTAGTTTATTCGGTGAAGATATAAACACAGAACCTTTACAGCCTAGAAAATTAATTAAAAAAGAAAAAACAGAAGAAGATAAAAAAGAAGCTGAGGATTTTAAAAACTTCTGGGATAAATATTTTAATGTGCATGAAGAGGTTTTAGGGTTTAAATTAGATTTCAGAAAAAATACAAAATATAAAGAGTATTTATTAGAGCATTATAGAAAAAGAACTACGGACAATATAGATGATGCTTTAATAACTGCTAAAGAATATTTTTTAAGATTAGCAGAAAATAAAAGAGACAGTATAAAATTTCAAAACTTGGTAGGATTAGCATTGAAAGGAAATCTGCAAAAAACAGAAGATAAAAAATCAGATGAGAAAAAAGAAGAAGCTATTAATGATAAAAAATATTCAATACCTCGAGGGCTTGATAAATTAGATTTCTTATTAAATGAATTAGAAAAAGGAGGAAACATAAATGAAGCGTATGCTAAAATTGCAAATTGCGGATAGCAGTTATTGCCTTCTTAGCTATAAAAAACATTTGGAAGAATTGAAAAAAACGGCAAGAGAAGGCAAAGACCCTCACTGCACAAAATGCGATGAGTTTGGATTTGTTATAGGCAGCAATCCTGATACATCTTCTAAAAAAAATCTACTTCCTATTATATGTCATTGCGTGAGCGATGAAAAGAGTAAGCTGGAAAGGAAAATAGAAGAGCTGGAAACAACAATAAAAAAATACAATATGGCATTTAGTCAATTGGACAATGATATGACATTAAATATTTTTGCAGAAAGATTTAATCAAACGGATTTAATCAATTCTATAAAAAAATATTTAGACTTAGGAAGTATGAACTCTCTATATATTGAAGGAGAAAGCGGAACAGGTAAAACTACAATGCTTAAAATGTTATGGCAGATATATGCTATTAATGATATCAAGCCATTGTATATGAGAGCATCTATTTTTGAAGATATGCATAAAAATTTATTCAATAAAAATGCTCAGGACAGAGATTTGAAATCAAGTATAGATGCCAAAATAGATAATATAAAATTTGCAGATATTATTATGATAGATGATATTGACAGCGTAGGTTTTC